>JBDTUV010000062.1:0-9932 GCA_040007575.1 Gemmatimonadales bacterium | reverse complement strand
GCGTAAACGGGCCGGGTCTATCCCGTACTTCTTCACCTTGTAATTGATCACCCGCTCGGTGGTGGCCAAGAGTCGGGCCGCCTTCGAGCGGTTGCCGAGTGTGGTCTTCAGCGCATCCTCGATCAGGCTGCGCTCGAAGGTGGCCACCGCACCACCGAGCGAGGTGCTGATCACCGTGCCAGTGGCCTCGGCGGTCTGGAGCGTAGGCGGGAGATGGTGGCCGTGAATGACCTCTCCGTCCGCCATCAGTACCGCACGCTCGATGGTGTTCTCCAGCTCGCGCACGTTCCCCGGCCAGTGGTAGGAGGCCAGCGCGTCGATCGCGGGGGTGGAGATCCGCTTGATGGTCTTGCCGTGCTCCCGGGCGTACTTCTCGGCGAAGTGATCCGCCAGGGGTAGCACGTCGGCCCGTCGTTCCCGGAGCGGGGGAATAAAGATGGGAAAGACGTTCAGACGGTAATACAGATCCTCCCGAAAGGTCCCCTCGGCCAACGCCTTCTCCAGGTTCCGGTTGGTGGCGGCAACCACCCGCACATCCACCTTGCCCGCAGCGTCATTTTACCCCGTCAACAAAAAGGGCCCGCTCGTGGGAGCGGGCCGGATATGACCGCTAAGGTCGGGGACCGAGCTCCGCTATCTCACGTGGGTGGTGCACCACACCGCATTACAATGGTTGTGGCTGCCAATACGGGGCACTACTGGCACGAATTTAAGTCCACCCCTGGTTCGGGCCTGCCTGCGCCCGGACGTGCTACTGGCGACGGTGTCGCGGATGGTGTCGCAGCCTGGACGTCGGGCGCACTACCGCCTAAGGCGATACCCGGCCAACTGACCTCTCCTCAAGGTCCCACCTACATTTAGGAACAGCCTCACCTCCACACCCGGTGTCGGAGTCAACGTCTCAGATGATGATGAAGGAGTCCTGGTGAGCCGGACTGCCGAGAAGCTGGGTCTGATCGGGCTCCCCCGGCCGGTGAAGCAGCTCGCCGCCGAGCGGTGGGACGTGATCGTGGTCGGCGCCGGGCACAACGGGCTGGCGTGCGCCACCTACCTGGCGCGGGCCGGGCGCCGGGTCCTGGTGGTGGAGCGGCGAGACCGGGTGGGGGGTGCCTGTACGCTGGAGGAGCCCTGGCCGGGTTACCGGGTGTCCCCCTGTGCGTACGTCTGCGGGTTACTACACCCGCTGGTGATCGAGGAGCTTGGCCTCATCGCGCACGGCCTCGACTGGCACCCGGCCGCTCCTGGTCTGTTCGTCCCCTTCGAAGACGGCAGCAGCGTGCAGCTGTGGGGGGACGATGATTGCGCCGATGAGGAGATCAGGCGGTTCGCCCCGGGCGACCTCGCCGGATGGCGGGCCATGACCGGCCTCAAGAAACGGGTGCGTGACGCGCTCCGGCCGGAGGGCGCGCGCGACGTCTGGATCGGGAGGGCGCCCTCCCGCGGCGAAATCGAGCGCCGGCTGGGCGGAGACCGGGACGCAATCGCACTGCTCTTCGACTGGTCGATGGTGGAGTTCGTCGAGCGGTATCTCGACGATGAGCGCTTGCAGCAGTCGCTCCTCGGACAGGGAGTGATCGGCACCAACGCCGGCCCGCATCAGGCGGGCACCGCCTCCATTCATTTTCATCACGCCTCTGGCCGGATGGGCGGTATACCCGGCATGTGGGGCTACGTGAAGGGTGGCATGGGGCTGGTCTCCTTCCTCCTCTGCGACATAGCCCAGGAATCCGGCGTCACGGTAGCCGCGGGGGTGCCGGTGAGCCGGATCCTGCCGGGCGAGGGCGTCGAGATGGAAGGAGGCGAACGCCTCCGCGCTCCGGTAGTCGTCTCGAACGCGGATCCACGCACCACACTACGGCTGCTCGACGGCTCGGCCGATCCCGGGTGGCGAGCCCAGGTAGAGGGCGTGCCGATCACCGGCTGCACGGTAAAGATCACCGTTGCATTGAAGGATCTCCCCAACTTCACGGCGCGGCCGGGAACCCTGGAGCAGCACCACTACGGGCAGGTCAACACGCCGCTCTCCAAGGATGCCTGGAAGCGGCAGCATCAAACGGCGCTCGCCGGCGATCTCCCGGATCGCCTCTGGACCGAGCTCTACTTCCAGAGCTCCCATGATCCGAGCGTGGCACCTCCGGGCCGGCACACCATGAGCGTGTTTGCGCAGCCGGTGCCGTATGCTTTTCGGCAAGGCAACTGGGATTCGCGTCGGGAGGAAGTCGCCCGGGTGGCGCTGGCATCGATCGGCCGCTTTGCCGGCAACATCCCGTCGGCGGTGCTCCACATGGAGGTGATGGGTCCGCCGGACATCGAGCGCCGGACCGGCCTCACCGGCGGGCACATCTTTCAGGGCGAGTGCCTGCCGGAGTACATGTGGGACAAGCGGCTCACGCCGCGGACTCCGATGGCCGGGCTGTACCTCTGTGGCGCGGGGACCTATCCGGGCGGGAGTGTGATCGGCATCAACGGCCGCAACGCCGCGATGGAGGTCTTGGGGAGTGCGAACGGCGGGAGTTGAACCCGCACCCCTTGCGGGACAGGATCCTAAGTCCTGCGCGTCTGCCAGTTTCGCCACGTTCGCGTGAGGTCCAATATAATCGTCACGGTGCCACCGGCGGGTGCATCGAAGGGTCGCGGGGACTGAGACGTTCTCCGCTCCGCGACTCCGCCGGACCGCAGCGCATCCATCTCTGTTGTGCCCCTACGGCAACCGCCATAGCTTGCAACGAAACGCCCCAGGACTGATCCTCTCGTGTCTGTTAACCCGTCCTCCCCACCCCGCTCGCGGTCTGCGCGCAAGACACTGCTGTCCTACGGGGTAGCCGTGCTCTCCGTGGTGCTGGCAGGGCTCCTGATGCAGGCTCTGGCCCGGCTTACCGGCGCGGATACCCGGCCGGTGCTGCTGGTGGCAGTGACGGTCAGCGGCTTGTACGGAGGCCTGGGTCCGGGCGTGGTGGCACTGCTTCTTGCCGGCCTGGTATCCAGCGATCCGGTTGTTCTCCTGGCCGGAGCAGCGCTGGCGGCGGTCTGCGTCATTTTCCGGCGCGCCCGCGCCGGGAAGGAACCCGCTCCGGGGTCCTCGGGGTCGGAACCGGCCTCAATCCCCCAGTTTGGGCGTCCGGAAATCGCCACCCCAGGATCGAGTGCACCCGCCTCGGATACCTCGCGCTCCGCTTCTCCCTTCATCCAAGTCACCACCGAGGCAACCTGGCGCTTTCACCACGAAAAGCCGCTCGATATCACTCTGCTGGAAGACGAACAGGTCGAGCATCTGTACCTGTACTCGGTTCTCGCCGAGTGCAACGATGCCTTTGCCAGGATGTACGGGTTTCGGGCCGCGGTGGACGTCATCGGCACCCGGCTGGTCGTATTTCTCCCACCATCGAACGCGGGGAACGTCGCTTATCTGCGGGCGTTTATCCGGAGCGGATATCGACTGGAGGATGCCGAGTCCCAGGAGATCGACCGCTATGGTAACGCGAAGTATTTCGTGAACAACCTGGTGGGGATCTTCGAGCGGGGTCAGCTGGTTGGGGCCTGGGGCACGCAGAGAGACGTCACCGAGCAGAAACAGGCGGAGCGCCCTCAGGAATACAGCTCCGGCGTCCACTCCAGCAAGAGCTCGTCCCAGTAAGTCGCGGTTACTCGGCTCTCAATCGGACGTACTTCCAGGGCGCGCAGACCTCCTCCAGCGTCTGGGTACCGTGCCGTGCAGCCACGCAGGATAAGCCTCTCATAGCCTGACCAACGGGCGGTACGGGAAGGTAGGCCGTGTCGGCCAGTTGGTTGGCCGGCAGAGTCAACACCAGTGTGTCCGCCTGCTCGGGGATCACTCTGACCCGCACCGAATCCGACGCTCCCGCAGAATCGGAGAGGCTGGGGTCCCAGCCTACTACCACCCGCAACGACTCGGACGACTCCGCGATCGCTGACCTGACCTCGGTGGCCTGCGAGAGATCCGGGAGCGGAGGGTTGGTCGGGTGATCGCGCAGGTAGCCATCGAACATCAGCCCCGCCACTCCCATGGTCAACGTGGCGTAGATCACCCAGGCGCGCGCATTCGCCGGGGGCGGGGCCTCAGGTAGCGGCGGCTGTGTTCGGCGACGGCGGATGCTCCGGACCACCGCCTCTGGTTCCACCACTTCATCTGGCTCCACCACTTCCTCCGGCTCCACTACTTCAACACCTCGGGGCCCTGCTGGAACACCACGTCCACCGGAATACCCATTGAGCCCAGGCGCGCGAGATCCTGCTGCAACACCGATGAGAGCTTGCCTCGCTCGGCCATGAAACGGGTGACTCCCTCGTAGTCACCATCGCCCTGGAAGCGTAGGATCCGCCCGGCGAGGGTGTCTACGGCCGCACGCATCTTGGGAAAGTCCACGCGATAACGGCCGCTGGCCGAGTCTCGGGCGAAAGCGCCCTGGTCCTGGAAGAAGGAGAATTGCGCGGCGTTGGCCCGGCCGTGCGCGTTCGAGGCACCGAACCGGATAGATCGGAAGATGCCGGCCAGGAAGGTCACGTAGTTGTCGTCGAGATCCTGGCCCTTGAGCTCACCTCGCTGGTGCAGCTTGGTGATCATGTAGAGTCCGAGGATATCGGCCTTACCCTCCTCCAGCGCGCCGGCCTGCTCCTTGAGCGCCTCGCGCACGGTTCCCTTGCGGCCGATAGTGTTCTTGATGCCCAGCCCGTGTGCCACCTCGTGAAACATGATATTTGAGAAGAAGGCGTCGAAGTTGATGTGCTGGCGCTGGTCCTCCGCGATTAGCTCACCCGCGACGGGCACCAGAATCTTGTCGAACTTGGCCTGCATCGCGTTCTTGAGCTGGAGCCTGCGGGTTCCCTTCCGCAACTGGACCTCCTCGTCGTTCGGGAGGTTGATGGCGATGGTCTTGGAACCGGCGTTCGCGTCGCCCGCATAGTAGACCGCATCGTAGGCGTTGAGGTCGGAATCGCTGCCCGGCCTTTCCCGCTTATACGCGGCCGGCACCGGCAGCTCGCTCTGCAGACTGGGGAGCATGGCCGCGTAGCGGGCAAGCCGACCACTCCACTCCTTGTCCTTGACCAGAACAAATGCCTCGTGCGAAGCCTTGATACCGAACAGCTCGTCCTCGTACGTCTCGATCGGTCCGATCACGACATCGATGGTGTTGTCCTTCATATCCAGCCAGGCGAGGTCGCTGGGCTGATACTCGTCGGTCTCGAGGGCGTGCGCCCGGAGCTCGAGGTACCGGCGCAGCCCCGCATCCTCGGCCAGTGCCGCTGCCTCGCGGATCTTCGCGACGGCCGGAGCTACCTGGTCGCCATATGCCTTGTGATACGGGAGCGAGGTCAGCCCACCAGCCGAATCCCGCCGAACGATCGTATATTGGCTGCGCAGTGCCTTACCCAGGACCGGAGACTTGGCCGCGGCGGCCTCGAACTCTTCCTTGGTCATGTCACGAGGGTAGAACCCGGAGCCTTTGGGCTTGGGACCGACGCCCTCGATGAAAGGGGTGTTGCCGTCGAGCCGGTCCCAGGGACCGTAGTTGATCTCTGCGTAGCGCCGGATGCCGGGGTCTTCGATCGATCGGAGGAGGGAGTCACGATTGCCAAACGCCTGGCGCCAGTAGATGGCGTCCATGGCGCGGGCGGCATCGATGAGGATTGGGATCATCCGCCGCTCGTTGTCCGAGAGCTTCTCGAGATCGGTCGTCAGGCGGACAGTCGTATACTGGGCCAGTTTCCGTGCGATCGGTGAATCCACTGTCTTGGGAGATGATGCTCCTGCCTTCGAGGGGTCTCCATGGCACGCATTCAGTCCCGACCCGATTGCAGCCACGAAAGCACACGTCGCCCAGTTCATCTTACCTGTCACCGTCCCTCGAGCTCCCGCTCTCCTGGAGTGTGCCGCTCGGCCCGACCCTCGCCGGGATGCGATTTGGCTTCAAGGTACCGTTCCCCCTTGAGCCGGATGAAAGTGACGAACTGCTCGTACTCGTCCTCCGACAGGGCGTTCGCGATTCCAGGAATCAATCCCTTCACCAGTGTGATACGCTCCTCCAGCACCAGAGTGTTGGCCTCGTCCACCAGCGCCCGGATGGCCGGATGATTCATCCAATCGGTCTCTTCACTGGTGGTCATTTGACCGGCTCCTGAGTGCAGGTGAGTGTGAGGCTAGCGCGTGGCGGCCGCGGCGAGAGCCGCGATCTCGAGTGCATGATCCAGGTCGGCATAGAGGTGGCCGGTGTCCCGCCACACCCCGCAGGCGCCCGACTCCCGAAGCAAATCGGCGGGCGTACCTCCGGACAACAGCCCGAGAAACACGACCCCGGCTCCGCGGCTCGCCTGCGCATCGTAAATAGTATCGCCTACCATGGCGCACTGGGCAGGCGCGAGCGCCAGCTTCTCCCAGGCAACGATGGCCAGATCAGGCTCCGGCTTGCTGGCTTCGGCGTCTTCCTTCGTGACGAGCACGTCGGCAAGGCGGGGCAGGTCGAGGCCGGCGCTGTCGCAGACGGCCTGAAGGTGCTTCTTGTTGCTCGAGGTGGCCAGGGCAGCTCGGATTCCGCGCTGCCGAAGGGCCTGAAATAGCTCGGGTACGCAGGGGAACACCCGGACCCGCTCGCTCCGGGCGATCTTCAGGAACTCTTCTTTCTGCGCCTTCCGCAGCGCCTCACCGTCGCGCTTCTCTGCGTCCTCCCCCAGGATCGAGGGGACCAGCAGGTCGCCACCCTTGCCTATCTCCAGCTTGATCCGTTCCACGGGAACGTCGTACCCCAGGCGTTTGAACGCCCGACACCACGCCTCGACATGGGCCGAATTGGTGTCGACCAGGGTGCCGTCGATGTCGAAGATCATTCCGTGCAAGGCCATGGCTGCAAGTTACGCGGGTAGGCGGGTAGGCGGGTAGGTTGGGAGATAAGACACGGCTCCTCACGCCGAGAGCGCGACCGCTACGTTCTGGCTGAGGAGCTCTGTATTTTCTGCCCCGCTTACCCGCTTACCCGCTTACCCGCTTACCCGCTTACCCGCTTACCCGCTTACTCCCCCAGACGCACTCGATCGATGCGGCGGCTTTGGGCCCGGGGATTGTAGATGCCCAGGGTAACGATGCTCCCCGGCTTCTCGGCCTTCAGCGCATTCCTGAGGTCAGCCTCGGTCCTTACCGGCTTGCCCTCGATGGAGAGGATGATGTCGGGGCCGTTGCGCTGCGGGTCGTCCACTAGGGTCTCCCAGGACGGACCGCCGGGGGTGACGTCGGTGACCACGAGACCGCGCATCCCCTGGGGCAGCTGCAACTGTTGCGCTACGTCAGGGGTCACCGGCTCCACCGTGATACCGAGGCGGTTCATGGTGGCTCCGCCAGGGGCGCTGGAATGGTCGGTGTCGCCCTCGTCCGCCCCGGCGAGCTGAGGCTGGTCGTTGAGCGCCTGGAGCTTGACGTTGTAGGTCTTCCGTATGCCGCCCTTCCGGGCGACCTCCACCTTCACCACGTCTCCCGGCTTACGGAAACCGATCACCTGTTGGAGCTGCCCAACCCGGTCAACCGGCTTGCTGTCCACCGAGACGATGACGTCGCCCGGGATGATACCCGCGGCCTTGGCCGGTGAGTCATCGCTGGGGATGTCCTTCACAACCACGCCACGTATCTCCGGCAGCCCAACGTATGCCGCGTCTTCGAGGGTGACGTTGTCAATCGACACGCCGAGTGCGGCCCGGTGGACCGAGCCGGTCTCGACCAGCTGGTTCATCACCGTGCGAGCAAGATTGATGGGGATGGCGAATCCATAGCCGGAGTAGAATCCGGTCTCGCTGGCGATGGCGGAGTTGATGCCGATGACCTCACCGCGCACGCTCACCAGCGGACCACCCGAGTTGCCGGGATTGATGGCGGCGTCGGTCTGGATGAAGTCCTGGATGCTCCCTTGCCCCCGGCCGGGCAGTCCCTGGAGCGCGCGGCCCTTTGCGCTCACGATGCCCGAGGTAACCGTAAACGTGAGACCCTCGCCCAGCGGATTGCCGATAGCCAGCACCCATTCGCCGACCCGTGCATCCTCGCTGTTGCCCAGGGCGACCGGGGGGAGACCCTTGGCGTCGATCTTGAGGACGGCCACGTCGGTGTTCGGATCAGTCCCGATGACCTTGGCCTTGAATTCACGTCGGTCCAGCAACCGGACCGTCACCTGCTCGGCCCCTTCGACGACGTGGTTGTTGGTGAGGATGAAGCCATCGGACGAGACCACGAACCCCGAGCCGCTGCCCTGTTCGATCTCAGGCTGCTGGCGGAATCCCCGGGGGCCGAAGAAGCGCTCCATTCCCGGTGGCACCCGCTGCTTGGCGGCGGTCTCGGTCCGTTGCGACCTGATGTAGACCACGCTGGGCTTCACGTGCTCGGCTACCGCCGCGAAGGCCTCGCTCAGCTCCTGGAGCGGCAGCGCGGCCGGAATGGAAGGCGCGGGTACCTTGGCGATGGATCCGGTCTGGCGCCCCTGTTCCTGGGCTGCGGTCCGGTTCGGCAGGTCGAGGAGCCCGGCAAAGAGCAGTCCGAGCGCAAACGCCAAGGCCACCAAACCCCCGAACTTGAGCCAATTTAGCGATCGTGAAGACATCGAGCTGTCCTTCGGGATAGCGTGGGGATCATACTACACCCGTACAATTTAACAGTACCTGGCCTGATGGTGTGGAGTTTCACTTGGGCTGCGGGTATACCGAATAGCAAAGGGCCGGCATGCAACTCCGGCCCCTTTGTTCACCCGGCGCCCCGGCCCCTTCGGGCCTACTGCCCCCTCGCTTGTTGGCTCGGGGCAGGCTCTCAGGGTGAGCGGCGGTACCCGCCGGTCACTTTTTTTCGTCTACGATCTCGTAGTCCGCATCGACTACATCGTTCTGGCCGGCCTGACCTGCTTGCGCCGGTTCGCCGGGCGCACCCGGCGCATCGCCTGGGCCACCAGCGCCGCCGCTTGGTCCAGCTGCCCCGGCCGCCTGATAGAGCGCGGCGCCGGCCGCGGAGTAAGCGGTGTTGAGCTCGTCCAGCGCGCGGCGGATACCTTCAGTGTCGCCGCTTCGGAGAGCCTCTCTACCGGCCTCCAGTGCTGAGTCCAGCCGCGCCTTGGCATCGGCCGGAAGGCGGTCAGCCCACTCCTTGCTGTCCTTCTCCACCCGGTACACCAGGCTGTCGAGCTGATTGCGAGCCTCGATCTCCTCCCGCCGGGTCTTGTCCTCCTGGGCGTGCTGCTCGGCCGCCTTGACCATCCGGTCCACCTCGGTCTCGCTCAGCCCGCTCGAGGCCTCGATCCGGATCTTCTGCTCCTTGCCGGTGGTCTTGTCCCTGGCGGTGACGTGGAGGATGCCGTTGGCGTCGATGTCGAAACCGACCTCGACCTGCGGCGTGCCCCGCTGAGCCGGCGGGATACCGGTCAGCTGGAACTTCCCGATGGTCCGGTTGTCCTGGGCCATCTGGCGCTCGCCCTGCAGCACATGGATCTCCACCGTGGTCTGATTGTCCTCAGCCGTCGAGAACGTCTCCGACTTCTTGGTGGGGATGGTCGTGTTCCGGGGGATGAGCACGGTAGTGACGCCGCCCAGCGTCTCGATGCCAAGCGAGAGCGGGTTCACGTCGAGCAGAAGCACATCCTTGACCTCGCCCGCGAGCACGCCGCCCTGGATCGCCGCGCCGATGGCCACGACTTCGTCGGGGTTCACGCCTTTGTGAGGCTCCTTCCCGAAGAAGTTCTTCACGATTTCCTGTACCTTGGGCATGCGCGTCTGGCCGCCGACAAGGATGACCTCGTCGATCTGCTTGGGGTCGAGCCCCGCGTCCTTCAGCGCCTGCTGCATCGGCGGAATGGTGCGTTGGATCAGGTCGTCCACCAACTGCTCGAACTTGGCCCGCGTCAGGCTCATGTTGAGATGCTTGGGCCCCGACTGGTCCGCGGTGATGAACGGCAGGT
>JBDTUV010000061.1:0-9999 GCA_040007575.1 Gemmatimonadales bacterium | reverse complement strand
CCCCGGGATATCTCCGGGGGGCTGCTGCTGGTCGAGCCGTAAGCCGAGTTCTGTTCTCCGGGATTGTTTCCGGAGGATGGTCATCTGTCTGGGATGGCCGTCGCCGACCACCTCTAGCAGCCTACCCGCGGCTTTGTCGGTGTGGGTCACACCTCGCCGCCTATTTGGCCTTGCTCCGACTGGGGGTTACCCTGCCACCGCTGTTACCAGCGGTGCGGTGGGCTCTTACCCCACCGTTTCACCCTTACCCCTCGAGAACCTTGCGGTCTCTCCGGGCGGTTTCTTTTCTGTGGCCCTGTCCGTCGCCTTTCGGCGCCCAGGCGTTACCTGGCAGTCTACCCTATGGAGCTCGGACTTTCCTCGGGAACCTTTCGGCCCCGCGACCACCGCACTTGACCAGTGGAGCGAATATAGCGATACGGGAGGCAGGTTACCAGGTCTAGAGTCGAGGGTCTAGAGTCTAACCGCTTTGTATATGGCACTTTGGACCACTCGCTCTCCCGACCCTAGACCCCAGACCTTAGACCTTAGACGCTTCAGCTCACCACCCCCACCCTCGCCAATCCCCGCCGCGCCTGGTCGATAAACGGCTGAAGCTCCGGGTCTGCCGACTTCCATTGGGTCACGACCCGCCCGTACTCGACGCGTGCTTCGGCCAGCCGGCCCAGCCGCTCGTACGCCGAGCCGCGAAGCAGTCGGACCCGTCCCAGCATTCCCCACCGGGCATCAAACCCCGCAGTGTAGAGGTTGGAGGGCTCGAATCCCTGGAGCACTCGAATGGTGGTCTCGTAGTCCCCCAAGAGGTAGTACGCCTGGGCGGCGTAGGGGCGGCTGTAGACCTTGTACATGTACTTGGAGGCCGAGTCCGGTTCCGCCAGAGCCCGCCGAGCGGCTGCCGAATCTCCCCGGCTGACGGCGAGAAGAGCGCGCACCTCTTTCGAGAGCTTCTCTCCAGACATTGCCCGAAGCTCGACCAGAGCGCTCGTATCCGCCGCCAGGCCGGTAAAGAGTCCGATGGCTGCGGTGGCGCCGGTATGGAAGAGGTGATTCCGCCGGTCCGGCGCGGCCATGCGTCCGGCTTCGGCAGCGCCCTGCCAGATCTGGCGCAGTGATGCGGCGGGGGCTCCGGCGGCGGCGTACAGCTCACCGAGCATGGCGCGTCGCCACGACTCACCTTTGGGGTCGCCCGCCATCCAACCGGGATCAAAGAGGACTTCTCGGCGTACCTGGTCGGCCAGGTCGATAGCCTTCGCGGCGTTTTCGAGGTCGCCTTGATAGGCGAAGACATTCGCGGCCGCCGCGATATCGGCCAGGACGGTCGGCGTCCCCTGGTAGGGCTGAAAATCTTTCGGCGCCACGGTGTCGAGCGCAGTGCGAAGCTGGGCAGCGGCGCGATCGATCTCACCGGAGGCGAACCGGATCCGGGCCTGCACGAACGGCAGCTCGGGATGAAGCGGTGTCGCTTCGCGGAAGCGCTCCACTTCCACCAGCGCCGCCGGGTAGTTCCCCACGCCCACATACGCATTGACCATCGCTCCGTGGGCGCGAAGCGTGGTCGGCTGGCTGGCCACCCAGCTCCGAGCCGAGTTGAGTGCCTCTCCTCGTGCCCGCTGGACCGCCGCTGCCAGCTTGACGCTGTCGATCAGCTGCCGCCCGGTTGCCGTCCGGGCTACTGCGAATGAATCGGCCGGCAGCAGGGCGTAGAGCGGATTGGTTACCGCGGCCTCACCCAACATCGCGTGCACATGCTCGTATGCCAGGGCGTAGTTCGGGTCGAGAGCAAGGGCCCGCTTGAACGCGCGCATCGCCTGGGTCCAGGCCGGCGCCTGATCGACGCCGGCCGTGTCATGGTACCAGGCATCGCCCAGACCGTACCACGCGTCGGCGTCGCTGGCATCGCGGGCGAGGAGCTGTTGATAGAGGGCGCGCGCGCCCGCATTGTCGCCCTGCACAAAGGCACGGTGTGCGTTGATGACCGAGCGCTCGTGCGGAGGGAGGTTCCCTGAAAAACTGGTGGCCCGGCGGATGGCCCGCTGGCCGATCGAATCGTCGATTCCGCCCACCCAACCCCGGGTGAGCGCAAGCTTGTAGTACGCCAGACCGAACGTGGTATCCAGCGCTATTGCACGCTCCAGATCCCGCTGGGCCGCCGCCAGGTCCCAGCGGTTGAGGTGCTCCACGCCCCTCAAGTAGGCGCGGAAAGCCTCGAGCGACTGGGTAGTAGAGCGCGCCAGCCCGATCCGGATCTCGTTCGGAGCGCCGGACAGATCCAGCAGCTTGGCCGCCAGATCGTCGAAGAGGGGGCGCACATCGGCCCCCGCCCGGTCGTCCACCCGCGCGACGTCCACCCGCTTGCCGCTGGCAACATCGAACACCCGTGCTGTGAGGTGTAGCGAATCGCCGGCCGGGGTAAAATCGCCCAGCACCACTGTCCACGCCCCGGCCTCGCGGGCCAGCCGGCGAGCCATGTCGAGGCCGATGTCGTCACCGACCTTGAGCCGGTGTTTGGCCAGCAGATCGTGCAGCCGCTCGTGGTCCACGACCGTGAGATCGTTCCATTGGGACAGGTTGAGGCCCAGCATGCTGACGCTCCCGTCCCTGAGCCAATCCACGGAGCGCTCGTCACGCAGGTTGTCGAACGGCAGAGCCAGGATGGAATGACGGGGGTTAATGCCTCTGGGTGGCCCGGGGCTGCGCCGAACCAGGGCGACCGTGGCGAGAAGCACCACCAGCGCTGCCGCTGCCAGTGAGAGGACTCGGCGGCGTGGATGCCGGCTGGAAGGAGGCGTTGGCCGCTCTCCCACCACGGCCTGACGAAACTCTTCCCCGGTCTGCCACCGGTCGGAGGGCTGCTTCTCCAACGCTCTCATCACCGCGCCGGCCAGCTCTCGGGGGGTCTCCGGACGCAGGCGTTCAAGAGGAACCGGTCGCTCAGCGATGTGCTTGGATACCACTACCCGGTGGGGCCCCTGGAAGGGTGGCTGTCCCGCAAGCATCTCGTAAGCAACCACGCCTAGAGCGTACAGATCGCTGCGGGTATCGATCTCCTCTCCAGCCGCCTGCTCGGGACTCATGTAAACCGGCGTGCCCACGGCGACGCCTTGACCGGTACTGGAGCCGCTCGCCTCGATGGCCACAGCCCGCGCAATGCCGAAGTCGGCTAGCAGCGCCCGCCCGGTCGCCTCGTCCAGCAGCACATTTTCCGGCTTGACGTCTCGATGTACCACGCCGGCGCGGCCCGACGCATCCAGGGCGGCGGCGAGGTCGGACAGGATGCGGGCGGCGTCCGTGGGTGGAATGCGGCCCTCGCGCAGGAGCCTCTGCCTGAGGCTCTCGCCCGCGACCTCGTCCATTACGTAGTAGAGGAGGCCCTCCGCGCTGCCCGCCGCATGAACCGCCACGATGTTGGGGTGCCGCAGCCGCGCGATGGTCCGGGCCTCCGCCAGGAAGCGGCGGGTGATCGAATCGTGGGCGGCGAGCTCGGGGTGAACCACCTTGATGGCTACTCGCCGATCGAGCGTGGTGTCGGTGGCAAGAAAGACCACGCCCATGCCTCCGCGTCCCAGCTCGCGCTCGAGCCTGTAGTGAGGCCCGAGCGCCGTTTGAAGGGCCGTGAAGAGGTCGATGGTCGTATCGCTCACGTCAGAGACCAATGGGGGTGAAGCAAAGAATACACCCGGCCTGCGGCCCGACCATACCATCAGAGAGGTACTGGGTGACAACCTGCATTGGATGCCTGAAAGCCCGGCAGGGTTGCCTTCAGCGCGGCCGGAAGGCGCGCGTTTAATAGCCCGACGAGAGCGGGGTTCGCACCGTTTCGGATTTAAACTCATTTGACGAGCCTGGCGTAATCTCCCGCACGACCTAACGAGAGGACAACGTGCGTTCTGGCTCAGATGAGGGGGGTTCGCCTACCGTGGCTACGGTCCTGCTGCCCGTCGAGCGGCCTCGGGTGGACGCGGCCGGTAGCGGCTGCTTCGCGGTGGTTCACCGTGATTCGATCCCCGAGGCGGTCCGCATGGTCCGAGAGCGCCCGGTGGACGCGGTCCTGGTGTCGGTGCACCGGTGCGGACCGGAACAGGTGGAGGTGCTGGGGCACCTGGTGCGGGAGTTTCCCGGTATCCCGACGGTCGCGCTTGTCTCCCGACACGATCCGACGGCCACCGAGATGCTGCTCCGGCTGGGTGCTTCCGGCGTCCGGCAAGTAGTGGATGTCACGTCCCCGACGGGTTGGAGCCGGCTTCGTCAGGTGGTGGGACAGCCGGCAACCCGAGCCGTGGCCCGGATCCAGGGGCCCATCATCGACGCGCTGGCCGACGCTCCAGGCGACACCAGGCTCTTCGTCGAAGCCATGATCCGGCTCGCGCCCGACACGCCCACCGTCACCAACCTGGCCCAGAGACTGTACGTGCGGCCGAGCACCCTGATGTCGCGGTTTGCCCGGGCGGGACTCCCGTCTCCCAAGAACTACCTCGCGGCCGTGCGCTTGCTGCACGCAGCATATCTCTTCGAAGCCTCGGGCCTCTCGGTGGCCGATGTCTCCTATCGCCTGGAATACTCCTCGCCGCAGAGCTTCGGTCGCCACCTCAGGGCCATGCTCGGCCTCACCGCGCTGGAATTTCGCCGCCGCTTCCCCTTTCCGGTGGCGCTGGAGCGGTTCGTGGAGCTTCTGATCGTTCCGTACCTCCCCATCTGGAGAACCTTCCATCCATTGGCGGCGGGAAGCTGGATTGATAGGTGAGAAGTGAGAAGTGAGAAGTGAGAAGTGAGAAGTGAGAAGTGAGAGGTGAGAAGGGGGCACCGGCTCATGGCAGCCACCCTCCACTTCTTACCTCTCACCTCCTGAGTCGATTGTACTTCTGCAGCACTGCTTTCAGTCGGTCCTGCGGAATTGCCGGAACCCGGAGGTAATCCGCGCCGGTCATGGTCTTCGCGGCAAGCATGGCGTTGATGATCGACTCCTCGACGGCCTGCACTGTGGCTTCGTAGAGTGGATCGATCCGCTCGTCCTCGAGCATGGGGACGGACGCCACGCCTATGCTGTCTGCCGGCTTTGTCCGGCCCGTGGAAAAGGCGAGGAAGAGATCTCCCGAGCCCGCTCCCGCTATGCCACCCATGCGACCGATGCCGAGCGCGGCTCGTCGTGCCAGCCGGCGGAGCTGATGGGGAAGGAGCGGCGCATCGGTCGCAATGATGGCGATGATCGAGCCGTGCTCGCTGTCCCGGTCGATTCCCCTGGGGCAGCGCATTGCCTCCTGCTCTGGCGCGAGGTGGGCGTCGGTGTCGTAACACGGCTTGGGGTCGGGCATCTCCTGTCCCACCGGCACACCCGCGATCCGCAGCTGCCGTCGAAGGCCGAAGTTGCACTGCACCAGCACGCCCACCGTGAAACCGCCTGCTCCGGCAGAAAGCCGCCGACTGGCCGTCCCGATCCCGCCCTTGAACCCGAGGCACTGCATGCCGGTGCCGCCGCCTACGTTGCCCTCGGGCACCGGTCCCGGCTTGGCGGCGGCCAGCGCCGCGAACACATGCTCCTTGGTGACGTGAAATCCGTAGATGTCGTTGAGGTCGCCATCCCAGGTCTCGGCCACGGCGGGCAGGCAGCAGTTGAACACCCCCGGTACCCGGGTCCGCCCCCACTCGATCACCGCATCTCGCACGGTGCCGACGCTGTTGGTGTTGGTGATGGTGATGGGATAGAGCAGGCGACCATAATCATCGATCCATGCAGTGCCGGTCATCTCTCCGTTGCCGTTGAGACTAAACCAACCGGCGAACACCTCGGAGAGGTCACCGGTGCCCCGAGGGAAAACAGCCGTGACCCCGGTCCGCACCGGCCCCATTCCCACTCGCAGCTTTCCCGAGCCCGAGATCAGCGTGGTGTGCCCCACAGCCACCCCGGGAACGTCGGTGATTGCATTCAGTGGTCCCGGCGTGCCGTCCAGGGGGATACCCAATTGCCGCGCCCGAGCCGAAGTCTGCGCCTGCCCCGCAGTGCTGGCCGCGCACAGCATCAGAGCGGCCAGGGCCATCCAGGGCGCAGTCATCAGGCCTGCGGTGAGCGAAAGACGAAGTACACCGCACCGAGCAGGCAGAAGCCCGCCCAGAGATAGTCGAGCTTCAAGGGCTGGCGCATGTACAGCACGGCGAAGGGGGCGAACACCACCAGGGGGATCACCTCCTGGAGGATCTTGAGCTGCGACAGAGACAGGGCCGTGTAGCCGATCCGGTTGGCCGGCACCTGGAGTAGGTACTCGAACAATGCAATACCCCAGCTCACGAGTGCCGCCAGGTACCACGGGCGGTGGGCCAGGTTCCGCAGGTGGGCGTACCACGCGAAGGTCATGAAAATGTTGGACAGGACCAGGAGCCCAGCTGTGCGCAAGAAGATCGTGGTAGTAGGGATAGCGCCTCCTGAGCGGCGGTCGCCGCCCGGTTCATGACTGTAGCGCAGCAGGGTTTGATGGGAACGGCAACGGCGGACCCACCGCCGTTACCGAATGTGGCAGCTCGCTAACCCGTGCTTCTCGAGATACCGCTGGTGGTACTCCTCGGCCCGATAGAAAGTCGAGGCGGGGGTGATCTCCGTGACGATGAGGCTGGAGAACTTGCCTGACTTGTTCCACCGATCCTTCGATGCGGCTGCTGCCGCCTTCTGGCTTTCGCCGTGGTAAAAGATCGCCGACCGATACTGGGTGCCGCGATCCGGTCCCTGGCGGTTGAGCGTCGTTGGGTCGTGACTGGCCCAGAACACGTTTAACAGGTCCTCGTACCCGATCTTGGCCGGATCGTAGCTGACTTCGACGACCTCGGCGTGACCGGTACGCCCGGTACACACATCCTGGTACGTCGGATTCGGTAGCGTCCCTCCGAGGTAGCCGGCCACGGCCTCGTAGACCCCGGGCACCTGCCGGAACGCCACTTCTACCCCCCAGAAACACCCGGCCCCGAAGGTGGCCTTCTCCAACTGTGTCATGTTATCCTCTCGTGTATGCTCTCACCACCAACCAATGGCGGCTCTGGTTCGTTCCCGGTTAGTCCCATCCCATCCGCCGACGCAGCGACGTGATGTGAGCGACATGGTGCTTGCCATGCCAGGCGTACATTGCCAGGGTTTCGTCCAACCCGAACACACGGCCGTGCTCCGGGTGCCGAAACCTCCGGGCAAAGTCGGCCGGGCGCAGGTTGCGCAGCAACAGCAGCCAACGCTGGTGGAGGAATTCGAGCAAGGCCAGCGACGGGTCTATCGGGCCGCTGCGGGCATCCGGCAGCTCGGCCCAGCGGGCTTCCTCGTATGGCTTGATGGTCGGCTCCTCTTCCGTGAGCGCGAGCTTGATGCGGGTATAGGCATTGAGGTGGCTGTCGGGGACATGGTGCACGACCTGGCGCACGGTCCAACCATCGGGTCGATACGGCGTGTCGAGCTGCACGGGAGAGAGGCCGGCCACCGCGGCCCGTAGCTCAGCCGGTGCCGCGGCAATGTCGCCGATCCACTGCTCTCGGCGGTCTGGGCTGCCCTCTCCGGTGTAGCGGAACGGGCCGATGGGGTATCGAAGATCGTCCATCACGGGCGCGTCTTCCGTTCTACTCTTGCAGCCTCTGGGCGGTCCGAGTGCTCCCGGGAGCGCGCGGGGCCCCGTCGGGGCTCTCACCCCGAAACTCGAAATGCTCCTCCCGGAGCACTCGGTCCTGAAGTGGAGCTTCAGAGATCTCCAGCAGGAGGAGGCGGGCCAGCACCGCCTCTGCCACGCGCGCCGCGGGCTCCCACTGTCCCGGGGTGAGTGCCGGATAGAGGTCCGCAAACTCGGGCTTCAGACGTGCTTCGCGCATGAGGGAGACGCTCCGGTGAAGTCACCTTATCAGGCGAAGTGTCGGTACGCCCCGACACCATACTTCGATCCTACCTTCAGGCAGAGGGGTGCGCCATACCCGGCTGCCAGTGCGTGTCCTGCTGGGGGGCATGGCTCAGGTCCCCTGCTCCCAGGCCTGCCGCACTCGCGCGGCCGCCTCCCCTCGCGCCTCCGCGGTGGGATTTCGCAGCACTCCAACCTTGCGCAACAGATTACGGGCCCTGCGATAGAGATCGGAGGTCACGTGGCCGCGGGGCATGCTTGCCGTGCGGGGCAACAGCAGGAAGTGGACGTGACGGATCCGCTCGTTGAACGACACCGCATAGATGCACTCCGCCACCACTACCCGCTGCAGGGCGCGGACCCCCGCTCGCAGCACCGGCCCGAGCGCATTTGCCTCTGCCGGGGTGAGCTCGGCAAGTGACTCGCAGTGTCGGCGGGTCTTGACGATCAGCTCGCCCGGATCGGTGAAAGGCCCCGTATGGTGGCTCACGTACCAAAGGCCGTCGTCCACAATCATGCCCCCGGGCGCCGCGACCTGACCGGCCACCTCCGCGCAGGCACTGCACCGGAATGTGGGCGCGGACGCGACCGTCATACCGCCAGGCTGATCCCTTCCTTCAGTATCCATACCTTGGTGGCAAAGAAGAGCCGTATCATCGCTGCATGGTCCTGGGCGCCGACAACCACAACGAGGTCCTCGCCGTCGTTGCCCTTCGTAGGCCTCACGCTCTGCTTCTTCCGCATCCGGCCCTTCAAGGCGTCGAACCAGGGTGGCAGCTCGGCTCGTTGATCGCCCCGTATTACGTCCCGGCTTTTGGCTCCGGTGGGGTCGGCCAGCGCCACCTTGCAGTACCACTTGCCTCTGGCCTCTCCCTTCGTCGCGCGGGAAAAGGTGAGTGAGCGATCCGGCAGCTCGGCCCACACCTTCACGTTCGGCGTGGTGCGCGGCCGTACCTCGACCCGGCCGTCACGACCACTTGGGGTCCTGACCACGAACTCCCAATGATTCCGGGCGGGGAAATTCTCGTCCTGGACCGAATAGGCCTGCTCGGTGCCGGACATCGGTTCGCCGCCGAAGGTCCAGGTGGAGGCACGCTGCTCCCCGGGCTCCACCGTCACTCGGTCCAACCGGTAACGCGTCCGTGGTGCCATGGCGACCTCCTGAATGTAGGCGCTCAGCCGTGATGGGCGGCAACGGATTGGGTGTCATGGGGGTAGCCCGCAGGCCAGCGGTCGGCCAGACCAACGATGGGGGAGTGAACACTGAGATGCAACGGGGTGAGCCGCCGGGTGCCGCCTCGCGACGGCACACCGGTCAGCTGATGCTTCCGAAGGTCAGGCGGCGAGCGGGGTTTCGGTCATGGGTACCTGGCTCCGCGCCGGAATTGCTACACCGGCCTTGAGAAGAGCGGCAACACGCTTCGGGAGCAGTGGATGGGATGACATCAGCTCGACACGCCTGGTCCAGAAGTTCTGCTCCTTCTCGGCCTGGGCAGCAAACTCTCGCACGTCTACATGAGAATGAAGCTGCTTCCCCGCTGCCAGTGCGAGTAGTCCGCTGATAGCGCCATCCGGCTGGCAGGCGGCCCCGATGCGATCGCAGGTGTACTCGCAGGCACGGGAGTAGGCGCTTCCCAGATACGGCACCAACCGCGCTGGCAGGGTCAGCCACCGGTGCCGCAGGTGCCCGCGCCAGAGGTGAGCCAGCTCGTGGCCCACGATGAAGCCCACCGCCGCCTCGCCCTTATCGAGCGCTAGCTCGAGCACATCGGAATTGATGACGACGAAGTCACGTCCAGAGAACCGGGTCGCGAAGGCGTTGAGCACTCCGCCGGATTGCAGCACGTACACCGCCGGCACTTCCTTCAGCTCCAGCCGCCTGGCGTGGGCCACGGTGAGCCGGTAAAGCTGGGGGAACTGCTTGTCGGAGACGCGGACGGCATTACCGCGCACGTGCCCCAGCGCCATGCCGTGAGCGTACCAGCCAATCAGCGGTAGCACGATGGCGGCGACCAGGTAGCTTGCCCCGGTCTCGGGCTGGGCAAGGCTCCACATAACCAGCCCGGCATACACCCCCAGGCTTACGACGACCATGACGCTATACAGGATCCGCTCGCGGGAGTAGACGAGCTTCTTGAGCGGTGTG
>JBDTUV010000060.1:0-10020 GCA_040007575.1 Gemmatimonadales bacterium | reverse complement strand
CGTGATGTTCAAGGACATTTTGCTGGGGCGGCTGCGTTGGTAGGCGCTGCATGATGGACCGCGCCGAGGAGCTCGTCGCCATCCTCGGACTGCTCCCTCATCCGGAAGGCGGCTACTACGGCGAGATATATTGCTCCGGCACCACCGTAGATCCGGCCGATGGGCGGGGACCCCGCCCAGCACTCACGACCATCTACTTTCTCCTGCCGGGCGCGGCCGTGAGCCGCTGGCATCGGGTGCAATCGGACGAGGTGTGGCATTTCTATGAGGGCGCGCCTCTCGACCTCTGGATAGCGTCACCTGATGGTGGGCAGGTCAACCAGCACCGGCTCGGCCCTCTCGATGGCGCGCAACGCCCGGCGTGGACCGTTCCCGCCGGCTGGTGGCAGGCCGCCCGCTCCACCGGGACGTATACCTTGGTGGGCTGTACTGTTGGACCAGGCTTCGATTTCCGGGATTTCGCGCTGGCTGTTGATCAGCCGGCCGCGGCCGCGGCGCTCCGCGCCCGCCATCCCGCCCTCGCCGGGCTCTTGTAGGTCGACCCTGGCGGGGCTTCCGCTGATGGACGAGCGGCGCGATTTTTCAATCGCCCGGAACAACGTTCGAGATCAGCAACCATCACCGTTTAGTACACGCAGAGAGACCGGCAGCCCGATGACAGACTCTCCGAGCCGGCACGAGACCGAACGCCTGGCCGCGTTGCATAGCTACGAGATCCTGGATACGCCCGCCGATGGAGCCTTCGACCGGATAACCGCGCTGGCGGCACGTCATTTCGACGTGCCGGTGGCGTTGGTTTCCCTGGTAGACGAGGATCGGATCTGGTTCAAGTCGCGGCATGGCCTGGAGGCGGAGGAGATTCCGCGCTCCCCCGGCCTGTGCGCCTCTGTCATCTTCAGTGACGATGCCTATGTGGTCCGGAACGCTATCGAGGATCCCCGGACCCTGGCGAACCCCCTGGTCGCGGGAAAGATGGGCGTGAGGTTCTACGCCGCGGTGCCTCTGGTGACCCACGACGGGTATCGACTGGGGACCATGAACATCATCGATTTCAAGCCCCGCGACCTCGACGCACGGCAGCTATCGGATCTACACGAGTTCGCCGGCCTGGTCATGGATCAGATGGAGCTCCGCCTCTCCGCCAGAAAAACCATTGCGGCCTTGAGCCAGGTTTTCCAGGGAGCCGAGCGCTCCGTTGACCTGGAGAAGCTCGTCACGGTCTGCGCCTGGAGCAGGAAGATCAAGGTGGATGGAAGGTGGATGACCTTCGAGGAATATCTGGTCAACACCCGGGGTGTAAGGATCACACACGGAATCGACCCTGAGGCAGCGCGAACCCTCACGGTCAAGTGAATCTGCACCCGACACGGAAAGGCTGACGTCCACATGTGCCGGAACATCAAGCGGCTCCGCCACCCGGAGCACGCACCGACAGATCAGGAGCTGCACGACGCGGCGCTACAGTTCGTCCGCAAGATCAGCGGCTTCAACACTCCTTCTCGCGCGAACCAGGATGCATTCGACACCGCGGTGCGAGATGTGGCCGCCGCGGGTCGGGTGCTGTTCGAGTCGCTCCACACCGGCCACCATGCGCGGGCTGCGGTCTAAACCAGGCACGCAGGCCACAACCCGTCGTTGACCCACGGGGCGGCACTTCGAAGTACTTCCGGCCCGCCGATGCCTTTGTCACCATCACGGCCCATTCCTCATGACCTACGCACATGAACGGGACGAGCCGTGGCGTCCCTCTCCCTCTGGCTACTAGGCGAACGGCCCGCCGCGTTGCCGTCATCGGCGCCGGGGCCGCCGGCACCATGGCAGCCATCTTCGCGGCCACCGCCGGCGCGGAGACGCTGTTGCTGGAGCGCACCCAGGACGGCGGGCGCAAGATCCTCATCAGCGGCGGTGGACGCTGCAACATTCTCCCCGCCAGGGTAGACGAGCGGCGCTTCGTCACCGACTCATCGCCCAACACCCTGCGCAAGATGCTGCGCTCCTGGCCGCTGGCGGAGCAGATCGCCTTCTTCGAGCGCGAGCTCGGGCTGACCCTGGTCGAGGAGGAGGAGTCGGGCAAGCTTTTCCCGGCATCGAATCGCGCCCGGGACGTGCGGGACGGCCTGCTGGCCCTGGCGGCTCGCCGGGGTGCTCAGTTCCTCCCCGCCACGACGGTCACCGGCTTCGCGCCATCGCCGGCGGGGTGGAAGGTGGAGCGCGAGGGTGCATCACCCCTCACCGTGGACGCGGTGATTGTAGCCAGCGGCGGGCTCTCGGTGCCGAACACGGGAAGCGACGGCCGTGGGCTTGCGATGCTCGCGGTGCTGGGGCATACCGTTCATACCACCTATCCGGCGCTTACGCCGGTGGTGGCGGAGGCGGCACCATTTGGCGCACTGGCCGGGATCTCGCTGCCGGTGACGATCACGGCCCGGGACAACACCCGACACGCGAGCGCCACCGGCGGGTTCCTCTTTACTCATCGTGGGTACAGTGGTCCGTCGGTGCTGGACGTATCCCACGTCGTGGCACGTTCCCGGATGGAAGCAGACGCGGAGGCTCGCCTGACGGTACGCTGGACCCGGCTCGACGAGGCGGGCTGGGAGGCTGCCCTCAAGCCGAAGGGAACGCGGACCCTGGCAGGGGCGCTTCGGCGAGAGCTGCCCGACCGGCTGGCCGCCGCGCTGTTGGGCCAGGCCGGCGTCCCCCCGGCACGACCGCTGGCACAGCTCAGCCGGGAGGAGCGCCTCCGGCTGATCGAGGTGTTGGTGCGCGGGGAGCTCCCCTGGAGCGGCGATGAGGGGTACAAGAAGGCGGAGGTGACTGGAGGCGGAGTGAGTCTGGCTGAAGTCGACCCCCGCACGCTGGAGAGCCGACGCCACCCGGGGCTCTTCCTATGTGGCGAGGTGCTCGACGCGTTCGGTCCCATCGGCGGGTACAACTTTCTCTGGGCGTGGGCTACCGGGCGGTCGGCCGGGCTGGCCGCCGCACAGCCTGCTTCCCGGCCATGCTAGGGGACGGACACTCTTTTCAGGAGATCGAGCCAATGAGGAACGTGGAACGGGCCGCGGCGATCCGCGGCAAGACCCTCCGTTTCATCTGGACAGAAGGCCCGACCCAGGGCAGCACTCATGACCACGTGTTTCATCCGGATGGCACCGTCACCTGGAGCGATGCCGGCGGTTCGAAGCCGGCACAGCCGGCGGACGGTGCAGCCGCCAAGCCGAAGGAGAAGCCGCAGTACGGTGCAACCAGGATCACGGACCAGATCTACATCGTGTCGTACCTGGCGGGGTCGGGCTATACCCTTACAGTGGTGCTCAACTTTGAGGATCAGCAGCTGGTCGGCTTCGCTTCCTCGACGAAGGAGTGGCATCCAATCCGAGGCACTTTCCAGGTGATGAGATAATTCTGGTGCGCTATCTCCTCGAGCTGCTCGGCGTGGCGGTCTTCGCCGTCAGCGGCGTGCTTGCCGCCGGACGCAAGAGCCTGGATGTCCTCGGTATCGCAGTGATCGCCGCGGTGACGGCGATCGGCGGTGGGACTTTGCGTGACCTCTTGCTCAACCGGCACCCCATCTTCTGGATTGCCAACACCACCCATCTGTGGGTCATTCTGGGTGCGACAGCGGTGACGTTGGGGTATGTCCGACTCTGGATAGCAACCCGGCGTGCGCTGCTGGTGGCCGATGCGCTGGGCCTGGCGTTCTTCACTATCGCCGGAGTGCAGATCACCGAGCAGGCAGGATATTCCGATCTCATCGCACTGGTGATGGGGACGATAACGGGCGTGGCCGGCGGTGTGTTCCGGGACGTATTGACCGCCGAGATTCCGCTGGTGATGCGGCCCGGTCGGCTGTACGCCACAGCGGCGATCGTCGGCGCCGCGAGCTACCTCCTGCTGGAGGGGCTACACCTTTCCTCGGACGTGGCCGCGCTGGCCGGGATGACGGTTATTGCAGGGCTGCGGCTGGCGGCGATCCTGTGGCGGCTGGAGCTCCCGGCTGTCCAGCTCCCGGAGGATGACGCGGGTTGACGGACTGGCCGGCGGCCTGTACATCAGAAAGTTCCGGTACAGTTCGCAGATAACCCCGAGGAGGCTTCCATGGCAAAGCAGCTCCGTTGCCGCGATGTCGGCCTGAACTGCGATTTCGAGGCGCGCGGGACCACGGAAGAGGAGGTGCTGCAGAAGGCGGTGGTCCACGCCCGTAACGTTCATGAGCTGACCGAGGTCCCGCCAGAGCTCGCAACCAAGGTCCGGGCCGCGATTCGCACCATATAGGCGGCGGCACATCGTAACTCACCGGCAAATGAACGAACGCGACCTGGCCGCGCTCCCGAATCTCGGACCGGCAAGCGCGCGCTGGCTGGTCGGCGCCGGGATAGGCACCGTAGCCGAGCTCCGGCGGGTGGGGGCCGTCGCCGCGTTCAACCGGGTGGCGGTCCGCGAAGGACACGCTGCCACAGCCAACCTGCTCTATGCCCTGTACGCCGCCTTGGAGGACAAGCACTGGACCGAAGTGACCCAGGCAGAGAAGGTTCACCTCCGCCACGCTGCGGGCTTGCACGACCCACGCTGAGGCCGTCGACATCGCCTCTCCTTCCGTCCCTCGGGTGTTGCATTCCGGATGGCGCGTCCCCAAGCTTGAACGACGAGCACCGCATTCCGCTCGTTGAAGTGCTTGGACTGGACGCACGATGGCACTGACCGAGGAACAACGGCACCGGGTAGAGGAACGTCTCCACGAGGAGCGCGCACGGGTACTCAGAGTACTCCAGCGCTTCGATGAGGACAGCGCAACCAGCCTGACCGCCGCTTCCGGCGATCTCTCCGACTATCCCTTTCACCCGGCCGATCACGGCACCGACAGCTACGACCAGGAGATGGACACCGTCCAGGCCGAGCGGGCCAGCCGCGAGATGGAGGAGATCAACGACGCCCTGCGCCGGCTCTACGAAGAGCCCCACCGCTTCGGCATCTGCCAGAACACCGGGGACCAGATCCCGATGGAGCGGCTGGAGATCATTCCCTGGGCTCGCACCTGCGTGGAGGCCGACGCGATCTAACCCGCCAAGCTCGTTCCGATCCAGCTACAATTATCTGTCCGTCCCCGCGAACGATTGCTCTATGGAGTCAACGATGACCGCGCTCTCCGTCCCCCGCCCCACCGCCGATGAGGCCGCTCCATTTTACCACGGCTATATCGGCAAGGTGCCGGGCGAGAACATCGGCGAGCAGCTGGTGGACCAGCTGGCGGAGGTGGAGCGGCTGTTGGGGGCCCTGGATGACAGGGCGGGGCTGGCCCGCTACGCACCGGGCAAGTGGAGCGTCAAGGAGGTCCTGGGGCACCTCACCGATGCCGAACGGATCTTCAGCTACCGGCTTCTCCGTATCGTTCGCGGCGATGCCACACCGCTGCCCGGCTTCGACGAGAACGCGTACGTACCGGCCGGCCGGTTCGATGCCCGGCCACTGACAGCTCTGCTGGCAGATTTCCGGGCAGTGAGGATTAGCACTACTGCCCTGGTAGGAGGAATTCCTTCGACGGCATGGTCCGAGCGGGGGACCGCCAGCGGAAACCCGGTTAGTGCCCGGGCCCTGATCTACATCATCCTGGGACATGCGGCGCACCATCTCGGCGTGCTGCGGGAGCGCTACGGAGTCGGCGCGGTCGCCGCCACTGCAACCTCCGTGTAGTCATGCCTCTGGTCGTCTTCATGCGCGGGGTCAACGTCGGCACCGCCAAACGCTTCCAGCCCAGCCTCCTCGCCACCGAGCTCGAGCACCTCGGGGTATCGAATCTGGGGGCGGCGGGAACCTTCATAGTCCGTGGAAAGCTGGGCGAGTCCGCGCTTCGAGCCGAGTTCCTCCGACGCCTGCCGTTCGCCTGTGAGCTCATGGTTTGCCCGGGCCGAGACCTCCTGAAGCTGGCTGCCGACGAACCGTTTCCGGAGTCAGCCGAAGGCCCGGACCTGCGCCGGTTCGTCAGCGTGCTGGCGAGGCGTCCGCGAAAACCGCTTGCGCTGCCTTGGAGCTATCCGGCCGGCGATCAATGGCAGGTGAAGTTGGTGGGCGTTTCCGGAAGGTTCGTTCTTTCCCTTTGGCGCCGGTTCGGCCGCTCGTCCCTTGAGCCGAACATGGTGGTCGAGAAGCAGTTTGGGGTGAGCTCGACCACGCGAAACTGGAACACGATTCTGCGAGTTTGCGAGGTGCTCCAGGAGCTCCCTCAGGCAGCGCGCAAGGTGAAGACCGGTAGCTCGGCGGGACAGCGGAAGCGGGCCGGAATTCCCGTAGTCCCGACCCCTCGGGACACGTAGAGTGGTGCCGCGGTGTCGTAGTACCAGCCCTCGAGAAAGCGGCCCGAGCCAGTCGGCTTGACCGGTGTGAGAAAAGGAATCCGGATCTGTCCGCCGTGAGTATGACCGGCCACCAGGAAGGCCGGCGGCGCCTGGATCCCTAGAAGGAGCTTATCCACGACACCGGGAGCATGCAGCAGCCAGATCTCGGTCGAGCCTCGAACGACACTCATTCGCGCCTTCGAGATGTCGGGAAGACCCGAGACCGGATCGTCCAGCCCAACCAGCGTGAGCGGAACCCCTCCGACATCAACGGTTCTGGACTGGTTGACCAGGAGATCGACACCGGCGGAGCGATAGGTGTCGAGCGCGAGGTTACCCACTGCACCCACCCGATATTCCCAGTTCCCCAGCAGTGCAACGGTGGCGAGGCTGCCCCGCGCTTCGCCGGCGAAGGTCCGAACCTCATCCAGCGCCCCGAGCGACTCGGTCATGTCGCCAGTGAGAAGCACGATGTCGGGGCGCTCCTGGTGGAGCAGGTCGAGTGCTGCCCGGGCCGCGATCCGGTTTCCCGGAAAGTGCACATCGGACACCTGGGCGATGCGAAGGCCGTCCAGCCCCGATGGGAGCCCGGAGATGCGGACCTCGTGGCGACTCAGCAGTACCCGGTGGGCCTCGAAACCGAAGGCATCGGCAGCCACTGCCACCCCGGCGGCGCCGACCCCTGCCACGAACTGCCTGCGACTGATTTTCATGCCGGGAAGCTAGTGAGATATCTGCTTACCTGCCCATTCGCTGCCGCTCAGGGCAGGCTCTACCCGCTTACCCGCTTCTACTAGAACTGGAAGTAGACGAAGGGAGTCGGGTGGGCGAACCGCAGTATGCAGGCGACTACCAGCGCCGCCAGCAGCGCGGCGGCCAGGCGGGTGCGCGGGAATCGCAATTGCCAGGTGTTCGGCGCCCAAAAACAGATCGCCAGGGCGGAGACGGTCAGTACGATGGCCCAGGGGTCGACAAGATGCATGGACCCGCCTTCGGGGCCGCGCCATCCGCTCATGGATCCCAGCATGGCCAGCGCCTCGCTCAGCGAGCGAGCTCGGAAAAACACCCAGCCCACTACGACCGAGAGGAACGTCGCAGCCACTGCCAGAGGACGCGACCGGGGTACCCAGCCGAGGCGCGCGAGGTACGAGTGTGCCGCAAGCAAAGCACCGTGATACAGCCCCCACACCACGAAAATCCATGCCGCGCCGTGCCAGAGGCCACCGAGAAACATGGTGAGGAGAAGATTGCGGCCGGCCAGGAGGGCGCTGCCGCGCGAGCCGCCCAGGGGAATGTAGACATAGTCGCGGAGCCAGAAGGACAGCGACATGTGCCAGCGACGCCAGAACTCGCCGATGCTGGATGACTGGTAGGGCGAATCGAAATTCTGGGGGAAGCGAAAGCCCAGCAGAAGAGCGAGTCCTACGGCCATGTCGCTATAGCCAGAGAAGTCGAAGTAGATCTGGACCGTATACCCCAGGGCAGCGAGCCACGCGCCCGCGGCGTCGAGTGTGCCAGCCTGGGACCAGAGCGGGTCCACCAGGCCCCGAGCCACGACATCCGCCACCAGCACCTTCTTCGCCAAACCAATCGCGAACATCCATAGCCCTGTGACCCACTCGGCTGGACGCGGCCGGGCGCGCAGGCCTTCGAACTGCTTCGCCATGTCGGCGTAGCGTACGATGGGGCCGGCCACCAGGTGGGGGAACATCGCCACGAAGGCGGAGAACTCGAGAAAGCTGCGGGCCGGAGCCAGCTTGCCGCGATAGACGTCGATGGTGTAGCTGATCGAGTTGAACGTGTAGAAAGAAATTCCTACCGGCAGCAGTACCTGCAATAGCGGCCACTCGGGATGGTAGCCCAGCAGCCGGGCAAGGCCCTCGAGCGAGCCGACGAAGAAGTCGTAGTACTTGAAGACGGCGAGAATCCCGAGATTGAAAATCAGCAGCAAGACCAGTAGCATCGTGCGCCGCGAAGCCGAGCGGGACCGGGCGATGGCCCGGCCGGCGGCGTAATCCGCCGAGGTGGAGAGGATCATCAGCGGAACGAAACGGAAGTCCCACCAGGCATAGAACAGGTAGCTCACCAGCGTGAGGAATACGAGGCGGTGGGCTCGGGCCCGAAGGCCCCACCAGCCCAGCAGTACCAGAGGCAGAAAGATCAGAACGAAGCTGTAGCTATTGAACAGCACAGCGTCCTCGTCCGTTGTACACCGCGGCCAGGAGCCGGTCGGCATTGCCCGGGGTCATGTGTATGGCATCGTAGTAGAGAGTCGAGTCCCCGCGGAAGTCGCTCAAAGAGCGGGTCTCCACATAATGGATGAGCCCCTCTTGTTCAGCGGACCGCAGGTAAGCGACCAGCTCGGCGGTAAGACCTGGCAAGGCGGTTCCGGCCGCGTCGCGGGCCAGCGCGGGGTGGACTGGAGGCACGAAGGCCCGGACCTGTACACCGGCGGCCTGTGCCTCCTGTAGGAGCTCATGAAGCAGGGCCAGCCGTCCGGCGGAAAGGTGAGCCCCAGCGAGATAGCGGGAGCGCACCGCGTGGCTGGAGGCCAGAATCACCGAATGTTGAGGGAAACGGCCGTGGCGGATCTCGTCGTCCAGGAGGGGACGAGTCTGGAAACCATCCGCCTCCAGCTCTTCCTGCGGAAGCCTCTCACGATCGAATCCGTAGTGCCACACTGAGCGCGCCGCCGCCAGGGCACTCGCCTGGCTCCAGAGGTCACTCCAGAGCTGCTCCGGATCACTGCTCACCTTCGAGACGAAGGGCCCCAGTGCGCGGGACTGAGCAAGCGAACGGCTGAACGACGGGTCGCCGGTGAACGCCTCAGGCTCGGCGCCGAGAAGGATCTCCCGCACCTTGAAGCCGGGTCGAGACCGCATGAAGCGGAAGATGGCCACGAAGTCTTCGGCCACTCCGGCATTCACCCCAAAGTTGAAGGCGGGGCGCCCGGTCAAAGCGCTCACGCAGTCCGGCCGCAGCGTCTTGATGCGGGACGATCCCAGCAGCACTACCTCGGGACGGGGCGTGCGTGCGCGATAGAGGGCAGCCTTGTAGTCGCGGTCGGCACTCACGATCGGGGGAACCAGGCCGGTGCCGAGCGCGGCCAGGGGATCGGTCACCCGGACCAGCAGGGCCAATACGACGAGCAAGCCCACCAAAGTGCCGGCGAAAGTCCGGAGAAAGGCTTTGTCCCGGGGACTCGCCTGGACGGCGCGGGTGAGGTGCGAGCGGGGAGACTGAGACATGGATGCAGAACACAGCTAGCAACGGCTGTGCCCATCGACTCAGCCGGGCGCGGGGATCTAAGTGGGCAAGAACTGCGGCTTTACAGGGCGCCCGCCGGGGAGATCAGACCATTGCTCGGCCGGCCCCGGGCAAATCGCGGCCGGGACAGAGCTTTATGCCCCAACCGCGGCTTCCATGGAGATCTCGCTCTCCAGGCTCTCGCGGTCTCGATAGATGGTGGCGACTGCCAGGGTGCGCTCGCCGGCCCGGAACCGCACGGCACAGTCCCTTCCTTCGAGACTGCCATCGACCTCGATCCGGTCCCACCGCTCCGCGTGCCCGACGTAGTTGATGGGGACATCGTAGTGCTGGCTCCAGAAGAAGGGGACGGCACGAAAGCGGTCGCTCTCGCCCAGGATGCTTCGCGCCGCCGCCTGACCCTGGCGCTGGGCCACCACCC
>JBDTUV010000059.1:0-10026 GCA_040007575.1 Gemmatimonadales bacterium | reverse complement strand
TTGCTGAAGAACCCCATCAACGCCCCTCCTTTACCATGGTCTGCGGGTCCAGCGAAAGACCGCGCTGGCGAATCTCGAAGTGCAGATGGGGCGCCGTCGATCGGCCGCTGTTACCGGAGAGGCCGATGACTTCGCCCGCAGTCACTGTGGCATTAGCTGTCACTAAGATGCGCGAAAGATGTCCGTACATGGTCTGGTATTCGTCGGGATGATCGAGTAAGACGAACAGCCCATATTCCGGATCCTCCCCGGCCTGCCGGACAGTGGCCCCCCCGGACGCCCGCACCAGACTCCCGACCGAAACCGCGATGTCGATCCCTGGGTGAGCCTCGTCCCGGCCCCCCGCCTTGACCTGACCCCGGGTGATGTATCCCGTCTCGTCCAGCGGCCAGTACTGCGGTATGGCGAGTCCAAGACTCAGGGCTGCGGGGCCCGACACAAGCCGGGCTCGGATCGGTGGAGCGACAGGCAAGGACGACTTGATCGTCAACGGGTCGCGCACGATCTGGCCACCCAGCATCTGCCGTACCTGAGCATAGCGAGATTCTGCGCTGTCGAGCGCTGCGGAAAGCTCCCGGACTCTCGCGTTCTCCGCCTGCAGCCTCGACAGCTCCCGGTCCAAGCCGGGAACGCGCGCCGCTGCCCTGAACACTGGTCCGTACAGCACCACCAGCAGCAACAGCAGCACCGCCACCAGCCCCAACAGCCAGGCCGCGAGCCGAAGCGTCCAGAGTCGAATACGGAAGGACTGCGTCTTCGTCCTGCCGTCCTTTTGGATCAGGACGGTGACGGAGCGCGAACGGCTCTTCATCCTGCGAACGGCTCGCCCAGGATCAGCTCCAGCACGCGAGCGAGATCGTCGTTGGAGTAGTAGCTGATGCTCAGGAACCCGCGGCCGCGCCGCCGCGACGTGACTCGCACATCAGTGCCCAGCCGTTTTCTCAGCGCGTCTTCGATTCGCCGAACGTCGCCTGTGGCCATCTTCTGCTGGGGACGTGGGCGTGGGCCGTTGGTCGGTGCAGCAGGCGACACAGCCGCAGGGACCTCCCCCCGAGCGCGCGCTTCGGTGTCGCGAACAGACCACCCCTGGTCCGCCGCTTCCCTCGCCAGGCGAAGAATCTCTGATTCCTTCTCTACCGCGAGCAACGCGCGCGCATGGCCCTCGGAGAGCTTGCCCTCCTGGACCAGCGTCTTGACCTCCTCCGGCAGCTTCAGCAGCCGGAGAAGGTTCGCTATGGTCGAGCGGTTTCGCCCCACTAGGCGGGCGATCTCCGCCTGGGGAAGCTTGAACTCCTCGCCCAGGCGCTGATACCCCGCCGCCTCGTCGATGGAGGTCAGATCGTCGCGCTGCAGATTTTCAATGAGCGCGAGCGTCAGGAGCGTCTGGTCGTCGACCTCCCTCACGACCGCCGGAATCTTGGCCCATCCCAGACGCTGGATGGCCCGCCAGCGGCGTTCGCCGGCAATGAGCTCGAACTTTCCGTTGCGCGGGCGCACGATGACCGGCTGCAGCAGGCCCGACGCTTCGATCGACGCTGCGAGCTCGGCGAGACCGTCTTCATCTATGTGGGTGCGAGGTTGGTACGGATTCGGCAGCACGTTCGCCATCGGAAGCTCCCGCAGTGACCCAGAGGCCTCGGCCTGCTCTCGGGACACCGCCCCGAGCAAGGCTTCGAGACCTCTCCCCAAACGCTTCGTCTCACTCATGTGTGGTCACCTCTGGGATGGGGGCCGGCGCCTCTTCGATGACACCTGGATTCTCGACTCGACGCATCAGCTCCTGGGTCACTGCCAGGTAGCTCTTGGCACCCACAGACTGAACGTCGTACAAAAGGATGGGCTTGCCGAAACTCGGTGCCTCTGCGAGCCGCACGTTCCGGGGGATAGGTGTCATGAATACCTTGGCGCCAAAGTACTCCTTGGCGTCCTCGGCTACCTGCCGGCAAAGGTTCAAACGGGAGTCGTACATGGTCAGAAGCACCCCGCTTATCGTCAAGCCTGGATTGAAGTTCTGCTGTACTAGGCGGACGGTGTTAAGAAGCTGCGAGATTCCCTCCAGGCCGTAGTACTCGCACTGAATGGGGATCAGCACCGCATTGGCCGCCGCCAGCACATTCAGGGTCAGCAAGCCCAGCGATGGAGGGCAATCCACGACGATGTAGTCGTATGAATTCTGTAATCCCTCGAGTACATGCCGAAGTTGAGCCTCGCGACCTTCGCGCTCGACCAGCTGTAACTCCGCGCCGACGAGATCCTGTGTCGCAGGGAGCACCGATAGAAACGGAAGCGCGTTAATAGAAAGAATCGAGTCCGCCGGCGGACGGCCCTCGACCAGGGACTCGTACAGCGAGAGCTCAACCGTCTCCTTGGCGATGCCGACGCCACTCGTCGCATTGCCCTGCGGGTCAGCATCCAGTAGCAGCGTGCGCCTCTCTGCCATAGCGAGGGACGCTGCAACGTTGACGGCGGTAGTGGTTTTACCCACTCCACCCTTCTGGTTGGCTATTGCTATGACATGGGCCATAGGCGCTAGTTAGCCTCTAAGTGGTTTTACTGCAGTCACTTACTGTCTAAGCTGCGTAAAACGTTTAGCCGGACTGATAGAACTTCGGGGGAGACAAACGAATATAGGATGTTGTGCGCAGTGTGCAATCTCCTGCGCGCACGAGTTCCGTTGTCAAGCTAGGAGCTAGGAGCTAGGAGTCACGAGCTAGGAGTTGGAAGCAAGTGAACGGGGGCTGGGAGTGGACTTGGGCCCCGGCGGTGCCTCACCCGTCACCAGTCAATTGGGCGAGTCGACACGCATTCCCGGGTCCTTCCACTTCAACGTCAAGGTACGGAGTCTTGCGGCAACGACCACACCCGGAGGAACCCGCTCCAAGTTTCCAGTCGCCAGTCGCCACGCCAGGCTAGGGGGAGATCTGCCCGGCCCCGATCAGCACCGATGGAAGGACAGATGGAAGTGGGAAGCGATGGCTCCCACAGCTGCGGTGGGGTTCCGGTCGATGGGCGTTGGCTTAGGTCTGGAGTTTCACGTGAAACACGGATGAAGCTTGGGGGGCTCTTACGCGTCACTCCGACATGGGACTTGGGGAGACGACTTTTGCCTCCGCGGAGGTTTCACGTGAAACACGGAGGTTCTGGAGTGGTCCCCTACGTGCGACTTCGAGAACCAGGCTATGCAGGTCGCTGGGAGAAATCCCGGGGATGCGGCTGGCCCTTCCGAGGGTCTCGGGGCGTAGTGCGTGAAGTTTTTCCCTCGCCTCAAAGGCGAGCGTGGTGAGCTCTCGGTACTCTAGGTCTGGGGGGATGGGGAACTCCTCCATCTGAGTCAGCTTCGCCGCCGCGGATCTCTCCCGGGCTAAGTAACCGGAATACTTAAATTCCATATCGGCCCATGCAGCCTCGTCAGCCGAGCGCTCGATTCCGGCGCTGCCAAGTAGTGAGGTCAGAGGAACGCCGGGCCGTCGAGCCAGATCGGCGATGCGGATTGGCTCCGTGATCAAGGACGACCCGCACGCTTGGAGGATGGGGTTGGCGAGGTCCGGGGAGATAGCGGTCTCCTCGGCGATTGCCTGAACCGCCTCTTCGTCGCGGAGCCTGGCCGCAGCCAGATCGAGCTCCTGCTGGGTCAAGGTGCCGAGTCGCTCGGCGATGGGCGTGAGCCGGCGGAGGGCGTTGTCCTGGCGCAGGAGGAGGCGGTATTCGGATCGCGACGTGAACAACCGATAAGGCTCATCGACCCCCTTGGTGACGAGGTCATCGGTGAGCACTCCGATGAAGGCCTCTCCCCGTCGGAGTACGACGCTCTCGATCTCCAGGGCATGTGCCGCTGCGTTGATCCCCGCGACCGCACCTTGTCCTGCTGCCTCCTCGTATCCTGTCGTCCCGTTCACCTGTCCGGCCAGGAAGAGTCCCGGAAGATTTTTCGACTCCAGAGTCGGGTGGAGCTGAGTCGGGGGGAAATAGTCGTACTCGATAGCATAGCCGGGCCGAGTCATGAGCACCTGCTCGAGACCGGGGACGCTTCGGAGGAATTCCAGCTGCACCGAGGGAGGAAGCGACGTCGAGAGGCCGTTAACGTACATCTCCGAGGTATCGAGTCCCTCGGGCTCGAGGAACACCTGGTGATGTTCCGCGTCCGGAAACTTCAGGACCTTGTCCTCGATGGATGGACAATACCGTGGTCCCCGACCGCTGATCGCACCCCCGTACAGTGCCGACTGCTTCAGGTGTCTGAGGACGATCTCCCGGAGCTCCACGCCCGTGTGCGTCAGGTAGCATGGCCGCTGCTCGGGGTGTGTCGCCCGGTCGTAAAATGAGAACCAGTACGCACCGGAATCTCCGTCTTGGCGCAGCGTGCGTGAGAGGTCGACGGAGCGTCCATCGATGCGCGGCGGCGTACCCGTCTTGAACCGTTTGACCGTGAGCCCCAGCTCGTCGATCTGCTGTGCTATTTCAGTTGCCGGTGCTTCCCCAGCACGGCCGGCTGGTACCTGCGTATCCAACCCGAGGTGAATGCGTCCTCGGAGGAAAGTCCCCGCCGTGAGCACAACAGCGGCACCAGGGTAGGTACGGCCATCCAGCGTCACGACACCATTGATACAACCACCGGACACGATGAGTTTAGCGACCGTCCCCTGGGCAAATTCCAAGTTGGGTTGCTGCTCGAGCAGGGAGCGCACGGCACGGCGGTAGAGTCCGCGATCGCACTGCGCCCTGGGGGACCAGACTGCCGGGCCCTTGGACTTGTTCAACATTCGAAACTGAATCCTGGACAGGTCGGTCGCTCGGCCCATGACCCCGCCGAGGGCGTCGACCTCGCGCACCACGGTGCCCTTGGCGATTCCGCCGATCGCCGGGTTGCACGACATCTGTCCGATGGTCTCGAGGTTCTGGGTCAGCAGGAGGGTTCTGGCACCCCGCCGAGCGGCGAGGGTGGCGGCTTCGGCGCCGGCGTGTCCGCCGCCGATTACGATGACATGGTACCGGTCCATTCCGATGAATCTATCTGGGAAAGTCAGTAGATGGAGTTAGCGACATCGTAGTGACATCGAGACACCACTTTGACGGCTGACCGGTTCTGGTCATCCATGGCTCCCGATCGATTGGCAACAGTGTAGCGCCAGCTACGCGACAACCTCTGCCAGTCGGGAAATACGGGTGACCTGGTCGGCCGGTATCACCAGTTGCTTGCGATCGCTCCGGATCCCGAACTTGGCGCTCCTCGCGACGTAGTCCTCCTTGGACCCGCCCCCAGCCGATGCATCGTGTACCCCGACATCCAGCATCAGCACCCCGCGGGCATCCTCACTGTCGTATCGGCCTACGTAGGTCAGCGACCCAGTGGTCTCGACCACGACCGTGATCCCGTGCAGCTCCGCGTGACCAGGGTGAAAAACGTGACCCGACATGGGGCCTAGACCGCGGCGCCGAAGAACCGGTCGAACGCGGCCGTCAGCTCGGTGGCGATGGCCTGGGGTGAACGGCCCTCGATCTGATGGCGGTGGACAAAATGAACTACCTCGCCATCCCGCATCAGCGCCATGGATGGGCTGCTGGGCTGATACTCGCCGAAGTACTGGCGGGCGCGGGCGACGGCATCCAGGTCCTGGCCGGCGAATACGGTGGTGACCTGTTGTGGCACCACGGCGTGCTTCAGCGCCAGGGTAAGCGCCGGACGGGCGTTGCCGGCGGCACACCCGCAGACCGAGTTCACGAAAACCAGCATGGACCCCTTCTGGTCGCCCAGCGCTCCATCTACCTCGGCTGCGCTGGTGAGCTCCTTGGCGCCGAGACGGGTGACTTCGGCACGCATGGGGGCGACAAGTGCGGGATTGTAAGGCATCTGAGTGCTTCCTTATATAGCATGAGTATTATGGCCTTCCGACTCAACAACGCTTTCCCTCGTTCCCTCGTTCCCTCGTTCCCCCGTCTCCCCCGTTCCCCCGTTTCCCTCGTCCCACCCTGGCCTACTCCGTCGAGACTACGGCGTCCGGCTGGTCCAGTGCGGCCTTCATGGCATGCCACGAGAGGCTGGCGCATTTGACCTTGATCGGGAACTCCGAGACCCCGGAAAACACGGCCAGCTTACCGAGCGACTCCGCCGCTTCGAGCTGCTCGACTGAGCCTGTGATCATCCCCAGAAACCGGTCGAAGAGCGCCTTGGCTTCAACCCGGGTTTTTCCCTTGACCGCGCTTGTCATCAGGGAGGCGGAAGCCATGGAGATGGCGCACCCCAATCCCTGGAAGGTCACGTCCGCTATGACGTCATCTTCCATCCGGAGCCAGACAGTCAAACGATCACCACAGACGGGATTGTTCCCTTCCACCTTGCGGTTGGCGTCCTCCATCTGGCGGAAATTCTGTGGGGCCCGATTGTGGTCCAGGATCAAGTCCTGATAGAGCGCGCTGAGTCTTGCCATCAAGCAAACATCTTCTTGACAGTCATCAGACCATCAACCAGGACGTCGATTTCCGCCCGGGTATTATAGAAAGCAAAGGAGGCGCGGGCTGTAGCCGGAACACCGAAGCGCTCCATCACCGGTTGGGCGCAGTGGTGCCCAGCCCTGATGGCCACACCGGCGTCATCGAGCACGGTGCCTATGTCGTGGGGGTGCACACCCTGGAGCACGAATCCCAGCACGCTGGCCTTCTCCCGAGCCGTGCCGATCAGCCGAATACCCTCGATTTGGCGGACGCGCTCCGTGGCATAGCTCAGGAGATCCTGCTCCCAGGCTGCGATGGCATCCAGGCCGAGCTGGCTGACGTAGTCGAGGGCGGCGCCGAGCCCGACCACCTGGGCGATCATCGGAGTGCCGGCCTCAAACTTGGCCGGCAGCGGAGCCCATGTCGACCGCTGTAGCGTTACCGTCGCGATCATGTCACCACCGCCCTGGTACGGCGGCATGTGTTCGAGGAGGGCTTCTTTGCCGTAGAGCACCCCCACTCCGGTAGGCCCGAAAACCTTGTGACCGGAAAAGACAAAGAAATCACAATCGAGGTCCTGGACGTCCACTCGCAGGTGCGGTGCTGCCTGGGCACCGTCCACCAGCACCGGGATACCCCGAGCATGCGCCAGCGCCACCAGCCGCTTTATCGGATTGATGGTACCCAGGGCATTCGAAACGTGAACCACGGCGACCAGGCGGGTCCGGTCTCCCAGCAACCGCTCGAATGCGTCCACATCGAGCTCTCCCTCGTCGCTGATCGGCGCCGCGCGGAGTGTGGCCCCCGTATGTTCACAGACCAGCTGCCACGGAACGATGTTAGAGTGGTGCTCCATTACTGTTATAACGATGTCGTCACCCGGTTTCAGGTGGGTCCGCCCGTAACTTTGCGCGATGAGGTTGATGCCTTCCGTTGTTCCGCGGGTGAAGATGATCTCCCGGCTGAAACGGGCATTGAGGAACCGGGCGACCTTCTCCCGCGCCTCGCCATACGCGACCGTGGCCCGCTCGCTCAGGTAGTGCACGCCGCGATGGATGTTGGCGTTCTCGGAGGTATAGAATCGGGTGAGCGCGTCGATGACCACCTGAGGCTTCTGACTGGTCGCCGCATTATCGAGGTAGACGAGGGGCTTTCCGCGGACCCGCTGGCGAAGAATCGGGAAATCCTCCCGGATGCGGGCTACGTCTAGCGGGTAGGCGGGTACGCGGGGAAGCGGGTAAGCATTTTCTGGCAAGCCGCTGACCGGCGCTGTTGCTGTCCCGCCTACCCGCCTACCCGCTTCCCCCGTCACATCTCCCCCAGCCGCTCGCGCACCAGCCGGTCCAGCTCACTCCGCACCGGCTCCAGGACCACTTCGGACGTGACCTCGGCGGCAAAGGCATAGGTCAGGAGGCGTTGCGCCTTCTCTGCCGGAACACCCCGGCTTCGAGCATAGAAGAGGGCGACCTCGTCCAGCCGGCCAACGGTAGCGCCGTGAGTGCATTTCACGTCGTCGGCGAAGATTTCGAGCTGGGGTTTGGTATTCACCTTGGCCGCATCACTCAGCAGCAGATTCCGGTTGGTCTGCTTGGCGTCGGTCTTTTGCGCCTCCGGCTTCACGAACACCTTGCCATTGAACACCGCGCGGGAACGGCCGTCGAGCACACCCTTGTAAACCTCCCAGCTGCGGCAGTTGGGCTGGTCATGATGAATCGCCGTGTGGTTGTCCACCACCTGGTCACCCCTGGTCAGATACAGCCCGTACATCAGGGTCTCCACATTCTCACCGTTCAGGCGGGCATGGAGATTGTGTCGCGCCAGGGCGCCGCCCATCGCCAAGGTGAACGAGCGATAGTGGCTGTCCCGTTGCTGCTCGACGTGAGTCAGTCCTACATGGAAGGCTCGTTCGCTCTCGCGCTGAATCCGGGTGTGCTCGATCCAGGAGTTGGCACCGGCAACGACCTCAGTGACCGCATTGGTCCAATAGCTCGTGCCCTCTGCCAGGCTGACATAGCTCTCGATCACCGATGCTCTGGCGCCCTGCTCGATGACGACCAGGTTGCGAGGATAGGTCACGCTGCCGGCGGCTTCACGAGTGCTGACGAAGACAAGATGCACCGGACGGGTGAGGTCGGTGTTAGCCGGTACATGAAGGAATCCGCCATCCCGCATGAACGCGGTGCTCAGAGCGGTAAAGGGACTCGCCTCGATGGAGGCGTGCCGCGCCAGGTGCTTCTCCAGCATGGCACCATCGGCCCGAAGCGCTTCAGCCAGGCTTCCAGCTCGAACGCCGGCCGGGAGTGCGCCGGTGGAGCTGAGCGCTTCGCTGTACCCGCCGTCCACGAACACGAGAGTGGTCCACTCCGGGTGCCCGAAGATGAACGGGGCGAGCTGCGCGCGGGTCACACCGTGCGTCGAGCCCGTTCCATGGCGCCAGGTGCCCTGAGCAATCGGCCCGACAGGGGTGAAACGCCACTCCTCGTCCCGGGCAGTCGGAAACCCGACCGCTGCGAACCGGTCGATCCCCGCTTTCCGGACCGGCTCGAGCCAGTCAGGCGTTTCCGCCGTGAGTACCGGGACTTTCAATCCGTATTCCTGCAGGTGGGCTTCCTTCACGACGCGGCCCCCACCTCCTGCTCCAGCCACTCGTACCCTCTGGCCTCGAGCTCGAGGGCGAGGTCCTTACCTCCCGAGCGCACAATTCTGCCGGCAGACAAGACATGCACCTGGTCGGGGACGATGTAGTTGAGCAGCCGTTGGTAGTGGGTCACGATGATGGTGGCGTTGTCCGGCTTGCGTAGCGCGTTGACCCCGCTGGCCACGATTCGAAGCGCATCGATGTCGAGCCCGGAGTCGGTCTCGTCCAGGATCGCCAGCTTGGGCTCGAGCACGGCCATCTGCAGGATCTCGTTGCGCTTCTTCTCACCGCCGGAGAAGCCCGAATTCACCGCTCGGCTCATGATCTCGGGACCCCACTCCACCAGCCGGAGCTTCTCCTCGAGCAGGTCGAGGAAGTCCATCGAGTCGACCTCCTCGAGGCCCTTGGATTTGCGGATTTCGTTGTAGGCAGCCCGAAGGAAGTAGGCGTTGCTGATACCCGGGATCTCCACCGGGTACTGAAAGGCGAGGAAGATGCCTGCCTGGGCACGCACCTCAGGGTCCATGTCGAGGAGATCGTTTCCCTCGTACAGCACCTGACCGGCGGTTACCTCGTAAGCCGGATGGCCGGCCAGGACCTGGGCTAGTGTGCTCTTGCCGGACCCGTTCGGCCCCATGACGGCATGCACCTCACCGGCGTTGACGGTGAGATCGATGCCCTTCAGAATTTCCTTGTCCCCGGCACTGGCCCTCAGGCCTCTGATTTCCAGCACTCGTGAATCTCCTGGTTGTATGAAGAGTCAAGAGTCTAGGGTCTATTTGACTTTAGACCCTCGACCCTAGACCCTAGACCTCTTTAGCCTACGCTTCCTTCCAGACTCACCCCCAGCAGCTTCTGCGCTTCGACGGCGAACTCCATCGGGAGCTCCTTGAAGACTTCCTTACAGAAGCCGTTGACGATCATCGAGATGGCGTTCTCGGTATTCAGGCCCCGCTGCT
>JBDTUV010000058.1:0-10042 GCA_040007575.1 Gemmatimonadales bacterium | reverse complement strand
TGGAGATCGAGGCGGCGATCGGCCGCGGAAGCCCGAAGCTGGTGACCTTCGGTGTAACGGACGAGCGCGCCTGGGAAGTGGGGCTCGCCTGCGGTGGGACTATCAAGGTGTTCGTCGAGCCAACGGTCAGGGCCGAAGTGCTCGACGCGGCTCGCGGAAACGGGGGCGAGGTAGTCGTATCAGTGGTTGCCGGCCCGGGCTTAGGTGGATCGGTACGGGTGCTGGAGAACGGTCGAGTAGAGGGCGACCTCTCCATCAAGCTTCCGATGGATGCGGTGCGCGAGGCTGCGCTCGGAGCACTCAGGAAAGAGACCAGCACCAGCCAGGCGCTGGAGACCCCAGATGGCACCAGCACCCTGTTTCTCGAAGTGTTTCCCCGGCGGCCGCGGCTGGTCATCTTCGGCGGAGTTCAGATAGCTGTGGCGTTGGTGCCGCTCGCGAAGGCGCTGGGTTACCACACCATCGTGGCCGACGGGCGGGAGGCATTCCTCGACCGGCAACGCTTTCCGGATGCGGACGAGCTCATCCTGGCCTGGCCGGAGGAGGCGTTCGAGCGCATCGGGCTCGATCCGGCCTGCTACGTCTGCGTCCTGTCTCACGATCCCAAGTTTGACGAGCCCGCGCTCCAGGTCGCCCTGCGGTCTCCGGCAGCGTACGTCGGAGCGATCGGATCGAAGAAAACCCAGGCGGCTCGGCGCGAGCGCCTCCGCCAATCCGGGGTCACCGATGCCCAGGTCGAGCGTTTGCACGGGCCCATTGGGCTGGATCTCGGCGGCAGGCAGCCCGCGGAGACGGCGCTCGCGATTCTGGCGGAGATGACCGCGGTCAGGTATGGAGGAAGTGGCCGGCGAGGGGAGAAGCCTACCCCTTCACCATCAGATCGAAATCCTCCCGCTCGATCTCGCGGGTGATCGGCCCGCCCAGCTTGGCAAGCGGCGGGATCTCGCTCCACCCGGCGGCCTCGAGCACATCCGCCGTGAGCCGGTTCACCGCGTCGGCTTCCGCCGACCCGCGGGCGTTCGACGCGGCCAGATCGAGCCAGGACAGCGCCTCGGCAAAGGCATAGCGCTCGACCGCACCCTCGCTGGCGATGAGCGCAAACCGGTAGGCCAAAGCAGGCTCTCCACCACGGTCGGCATGCCGGGCGATCTCGCGAGACGTCTCCCGGGGATCCTGGGGTGCCACCAACCCCTCCAGGGCGAGAGCGAGCGTTCGATGCACTTCCCCGCGACGGAGGGCGGTGAGCCCATCACGTACCACGTGCGCAATGACCGGGTGGGCGCAGCGGTACACCCCTCCCTCTTCTACAATCAGCCGCCGGTCGACCAGGGCGTCACCCATCGCTGCTGCATGCAGCCGGGAGATGCCGTGAACGTGGGAGAGCACGTCGGTGCGACAGCCGGCACCCGCCACGGCGACGGTGATGAGCACTTCGTTCAACTGCTCGGGGAGGCGCTCGACCCGCTCGGCGATGACGTCATGAACGGTCTGGGAGACCGGGAACTCACGCCCGCCGGCAACCGCCCCCGATGACACGGTCCACTCGCCGCTCTCCTCGTCCACGGCGAGCAGTCCCTGGGCGAACATGGTCTTCAGCAGCTCGATGACATAGAACGGATTCCCGGCGGTGACGCCGAAGATCCGGTTGGCGAACCGGCGCGCACCGGTGGGGGTACTGAGGTGGCCCATCTCCCGGATCATCCGCCAGAGCTCGTCCTCGGTAAATGACCCCAGTGAGACCACACTCGCGTGAGCCTTGGCCCGCAGCACGCGGCAGAGACGTGAAGCGGCAGCGTCCCGCTCCAGCTCGCCCAGGCTCAGAGTGCCGAGCCAGAAGACCGGAGCCTGTTCTGTTCGCCGGATCAGAAAGCGGAGCAGGTTGCAGCTGTCGCTATCACACCATTGGAGATCGTCCAGCGAGACGACGACCGGTCGCTCGGCTGCCAACGCCAGCATCAGCTGGGCGACCCCCTCGAAGAGTCGCCATCCCTCCGTTGAGTTGGATGGTGTTCCGGCCTCGGGTAGCGCCGGAAAACGTTGCCTCAGCTCCGGGAGCAGCCTGGTCACTTCGGTGAGCCACTCGGGAGACGTGCCGGCCAACCCCGGAGCGCCGAGTGCATCTCGCAGCACCTCTACCACCGGCTCATACGGAATCCCCGGCCTGACATCGTAGCCATGTCCCCGCAGGACAGTGCCCCCCTGCGCCACAATCCAACGCAAGAATTCCTCGGCCAGGCGCGACTTCCCCACGCCGGCCTCGCCCTGAACGAGCACGATTCGACCGGCGCCCTGGTTTACCGCCTTCCAGCCTTTCACCAGAGTGGCCCATTCGTCCTCCCGACCGATCAGGCTGGACTCGAATGACGGGGCCCGAGCGTACCACTCATCGGTGACCGGCCGTGAGCTGGGGGGCGTCGCGTCAGACTCCACTCGATGCGCCAGGTTCAGCAGGGCCCTGCTGGGCTCGCAGCCGGTCTCCCGCGCGAGCACGGCACGGTACTCCGAGAAGCGGGCGATGGCGGCGCCTCGATCACCCGACAGATATCGTGCCTCCACCGCCAGCCTGGCCGCCTCATCCGATAGCGGGTCGCACTTGAGCCAGCGTTCCGCCAGCTCGATGGTCTCCCGCCAACGCCACTGGCCCATCGCCTCCCGCGCCAGAGCGCCAAGAGCGTGTTCATACTGCTGCAGAAGTTCCCTGCGGGTGGCGGAGACCCACTCATCGAATTGGGGAGCGTGCCGGACCGAGAAGCCGGCCAGGAACCGGGGGATCTCGGTGGTGAGCGCCCGCTGAGGCTCCTCGACAGCGAGCTTACGGAAGTCGCGGACTTCGCACTGGATTGGCTGGGCGAGCTCGATGACCGCGCGATCGCCGTGAACGATCTCGCCCAGCGCGTCGCGGAGGTGCTTGAGGGCCTGTCTGAGGGAGGCGCGGGCTTCCGGTTCCGGTGATTCACCCCAGAGGAGACCGGCCAACTCCTCCCGGCTGTGGGGACCTTGCTCCAGCACCAGGTAGGTGAGGAGGGCGAGCCCCTTGCCTCCTGGCTGTGGCACAATGGTCCCCCCGTCCGCATGCCTTACGGAAGGTGGACCGAGCAGTGTCAGGGCGAAACTCGCCACAGCACGACCTTGTAACCGGGTCCGTCACAAGCTACGGGCTATTCACGGAGGGGCAAGAGGCTTTTCACGCTGGCTTCACGGCGGCCGGCCAGATTGTCGTCCAGTTCTCCACCGCAAACAACCCCGAACAGGAGCCACACATGGCCAGCTCAGAGACCTTCCGGATGACGCTCACCCCCGAGCAGAAGGAGCAGGTTCGGAAGACCACAGGGAAAGACGCCGAAGCCATCGAGCTGTCGGTCGAGGAGTTGGAAGAGCGGATCGCCCCGTCCAAGGTGACTTCGGCACGGTCGAACCTGCGGTAATTCACGATTCTTTCACGGTGGGCGTCGAGCTTGGCACATCAAGTCACAGAACCGACACATCTGATCAACCACCAGGAGGACGTAAATGGCGAGCCCCAAAGAGCAGTTCCGGATCAAGCTGACCGAAGAGCAGAAGTCCCAGGTTCGTAACGCGACCGGGAAAGAGGCCGAAGCGGTAGAGCTGTCGGTCGAGGAGCTCGAAGAGCGGATCGCGCCGGCAACAATCACGCAGAAGCTTCGCTAGTCAGCATCGAGGCCCGAGCTGAACCAAGCCGGTTGAGCATACAGCGCGACTGAAGGGCTGGTGCCGACCCCTAGCCAGGGGCCGGCACCAGTGCATGTTATGCATAGTTACCCCCCCGGTGGTCGGGCGGGTCTTCTCCACCACGACAGAATGATGCCGGACACTTTCAGCGCCCCCACTGCGTCCGCCAGCGATCTGCGCGACGAGGTAGAGCGTCTCAGGCTGCTGCACTCCATCAGCCTGGAGTTCAGTGCGTCCCTGGACTTCGACGAGCTCCTGCCCCGCGTGTTCCAGCGAGTGCTCGCCGCGCTAGGCGCGGAGGGTGGATCCCTCTGGATTGCCGAAGGCGACATCCTGCGCTGCCGGCTCGCTGAAGGTGGAGCCGGCCAGAAGCTGGTCGGAGCCCAGGTACCCGTGGGCACAGGATTCATTGGGGACGTGGCTCAGCGGCCGCGGACGACCATCGTCACTCGCGCGCTTGAAGACCCCCGCTACGAGCCTCGGGTGGATTCGGCGGAGATGCTGGCCACCACGGTGATGGCGACAGCCATGGTAGCAGGTGGCGTCACCGTTGGTGCGATCCAGGTCTCCAACAAGCTCACCGGCGATGGTGTCTTCGACGAGCGCGATCGTGAGCTGCTCGAAGGGCTGGCCTCCAGCGCCGCCGCCGCCCTCCGCAACGCGCAGCTGCACACCGTCGAGAAGCGAGCCCGCGATCTCGCCCTCCTGCTCGAGATCAGCCGCGAGATCACCGCCACCCTCGACCTGGACCGCGTCCTGCGCTCGGTGGTCAACCTCGCCTCCAAAGCGTTCAGCTTTGATCGCGGCGCCGTCGGCTTATACGAAAAAGGCCGCTGCGAGATCCGGGCGGTCGCGGGCCAGGAGAAAGTGGACCCGCAGGATCCAAAGCTCCAGGATCTGATCGCCCGCGCGTCCTGGGCGGCGGGCCGTGGAGAGCAGCTCTACCTGTGCGATCGGACCGACCCCGCGTCCGATGCCGAGCGGATGTTCATCAACATCTTCGGTGGGGACCTCGAGGCCGATGGGGTTGAGAGCGGGCTCTACCTTCCGCTCAAGGACGAAGCAGGCGTGCTCGGCGTGCTGGTGTTCGAGGCGACCCAACCCGATTTTGCCAGCCCGGTCCAGTTGGAGGTGGCAGCGATCCTAGCCAACCAGACCGCCGTAGCCCTCCGGAACGCCCAGTTATACCACCAGGTCCCCATGGTGGATGCCCTCGGCGCCCTGGCCGCGAGGAAGCAGGCGCTCCTGGCGGTCCCCCGTCGCAAGCTGCAGATCTATGGTGGTGTAGCACTCGCCGTGGTTGCCGCAGCCTTCCTCGTTCGGTGGCCGTTCCGGGTAGTCGGCAACGAGCCGGTCTTCCGGCCGATGGCGTTGGCACCGGTGCGGGCGCTGGTTCCCGGAGTGGTAGAGCGGATTCTGGTAAGCGAGGGGGCACCGGTCGAGCGCGGTACTCCGTTGGCCTCACTCCGCTCCACCCGTCTGGCCAGCGCTCGAGCCGCCACGGCTGGGGCCATCGCAGCCGCAGAACGGCAGGCCGAGGCCGCGGCGAGCAGGAGCGATCCAGCCGAAGAGCAGCTCCACAGGATTCGGCGTGACGCACTGCGCCAGGAGCTGGCGTTGCTGGATGAGGAGGTAGGCTTTACGACGATGCGGGCACCGGTCTCCGGTATCGTGCTGACACCTCACCTGCAGGAGCGCGTCGGCGCGTCCCTGGAAGAGGGCGATCTCCTGCTGACTTTGGGACGCACCGATTCCCTGGAGCTCGAGTTCGGGGTCGACCAGCGGGACGTGAGCAGGGTTCGCCCGGGCCAACAGGTCCGTCTTCGCGTGGACGCTCTGCCCCAGCGGACGTTTGGCGGGACGGTCAGCTCGGTCGGACAGCTTCCCGCCGACAGTGGCTCTCTAGTCCGCTACCCGGTCCGCGCCTCGGTCGGCAACGAAGAAGGCCTGCTCAAACCTCAGATGGCCGCCCACGCCAGGGTACTCACCCAGCCAGCCAGCGCGATGACTCGCCTACTCCGGGCGCCGGCACGCGGGCTGCGATTGTTATGGTGGAAAGTATGGGGCTGAGAAACTGCTTTCTGGTTCTGGCCTTGATTCAAGGCTGCAGTGGGCGGTCCGATCCCCGGCCCGGTGGGCCCGCGACCGAAACCGGCTCGCTGGGAGCGGCATCGGATGCCTCGATCGCCTCCGCCGACACCGCGACGGTGCAGATGCCGCTCACCCTCGCCTCGCAACTCTACGTGGAGCACGATGCCGCGATCTACGCGCGCTCTCCCGGGGTGGTCGAGTCGCTTAAGGCGGACTTGGGCAGCCGGGTGGCCGCCGGCCAGTCTCTGGCTCGGCTGGAAAGCACGGATCAGCGTATCGCACTGGCACAGGCCGAGGAGAAGTTTGCCAATACCAAGCAATCAGTGGAGCGACAGCGGGCCCTGAAGGTCGCTGGAGTAGTGACGGTGGCCGATTCGGAGCGGGTGGAGTTCGAGCACCGTGACGCCATGCTCCGGCTTCGTCAGGCACAACGAGACCTCGAGCTGACCCGGATCGTCGCTCCGTTTGCCGGAGTGGTCACCGGACGGAAGGCCCGCCTGCACAGCCTGGTGAGCGCGGGCGATACGCTCTTTCGGCTTACGGCACTCGGTCCGGTACTGGCTGCCGTGCATGTCCCTGAGGCGACCGCGGACGGTCTCGGCATCGGGTCGGCCGCAGAGGTGGTCGGCCATGGCGGGGCGACGGCCCAGGCGCGGATCATTCGCGCGTCGCCGATGATCGACCCCGCAAGCGGCACCCGGGAGATCATCCTTCAGCTCACCGCAGGGCACCGACTCACCTCGGGCAGCAGCGTTACGGTGCGGCTTGGCTCCCAGCCACGACACGTAATAACGATCCCCAAAACGGCAGTGGACGGCGAGGGTTACGCTCTGGTCCAGTCGGGCGACCGCACCACGCTTCGAGCCCTGACCCTGGGCAGCGAAGTGGACGGCGACAGGATCGAAGTGGTGAGCGGGCTCGCGCCAGGCGAAAAGGTCATCCGGAACCGGCCGTGAGTCGCTGCGCGAAGCTTCGCCCCGACCTCGTCCTGGTGGAACAGACCTATCGTGGCGAGCAGAGCTTCATCGTCAAGGATCCCCAGTCGCGCAAGTACTTCCGGTTCCGGTCCGTAGAAATCATGGTCATGCAAACGCTCGACGGTGAGCACACGCCCGCCGAAGCGGCTGCATCGCTTGCAGGAGACGGGATCAGGGTTTCCCCGGCCGGAGTCGAGGCCTTTGCCGCTAAACTGACCGGGATGGGGCTCTGCGAGCGCACTCTTGGTGAGCGCTCGGTGCTTCAGATGGAACGGCTGCGGGCCGAGCGGAAACGCCGGCTCAGCAAAGGGATGTTCCAGGGCGACCTGATGCGCATGCGCTGGTCGGTCGGAGACCCCGACAAGCTGTTCGACCGCTGGCTGCCGCGGCTGCGCTTCTTCTTCACCCGCACCTTCCTGCTGATATCGGTCGCCCTCTTCGCCGCCTATTTATTGGTGCTTGCCCTCAAGTGGGGGGAATTCTCACAGGCACTGGCCGATCTCTACACCCTCAATGTCGGCCTCGGTTCTCTCGCCGTTCTATGGCTCACCGGCGTCGTCATCATCGTCATCCACGAGCTGGGCCACGGCTTCACCTGCAAGTACTTCGGTGGGCAGGTGCACGAAATCGGTGCAATGCTCATCTACTTCGAGCCGGCTTTCTTCTGCAACGTGAACGACGCCTGGACGTTTCCTGAGCTGCGCGCCCGGTTGTGGGTGACCGCCGCGGGATCCTGGATTCAACTGGTAATCGCCAGCATCGCCGCGATCGTGTGGTGGGCAGCGACCCCGGGAACGATGGTGTCCCAGGTGGCATTCGCTGCCGTACTCATTGGTGGAATCACGACCGTGTTCATGAACGCCAATCCGTTGATCCCGCTGGATGGCTACTACGCGCTCAGCGACTATCTGGAAGTTCCCAACCTGCGGCAGCGAGCCTTTGCGCACCTGAGCTGGCTGATCAAGACGCGGGTGTTCGGTCTCGACCTCCCGAAGCCCCCGGCAGACGAGCGGGAACAACGCGTCTTCCTGATTTATGGAGGACTCGCGGCGGCGTACATCGCGATGATCCTCTCCTTCTTCGCCGCGACCGCGTTCGGCTGGCTCACTCGATGGCTGGGGTCGGTGGGGGTGGTCGTCTTCCTGGTCGCTCTCTTTATGGCGGTGCGCGCGCCCCTTCGAGACGCACTCGGTACCTTGGCGATGGCCCTCCGGAAGCATCGGGCGGCCTGGCAGGAGGGCCGCTGGCGGACCCGCTTGAGCGGCGCAGGGCTCGCAATGGTGATCCTCGGGGCGCTCCTCCCCTGGCCGATCACCATTACCGGTCCGTTCGTGGCGGCTCCAGTGCTCGCCATACCACTCGCGGCACCAGACAGCGGAATAATCCAGCGGGTCCAGGTGCTGGAGGGCACCCGTGTTACTGCCGGGGCTCCGCTCTTACAAATCCGCAACCTCGAGCTCGAGCGAGAGCTGATAGGAGCCCGGAGAGTCAATGACTCGCTGGCGGCACGCTTGGCCCAGGCTCGTGGCCACAGCCGCTTTGCTGACGCTGCCGAGATCGAGGCGGAGCGTTCCAGCGTCAACGCGCGACTCGCCGGACTGCGTCAACGGGTGGAGGCGCTCCGGATCCGGGCGCTGGGAGCCGGCACCATCCTTACACCCAGACCCGAGGAGCTGGTCGGTCACTGGGTGGCAAGCGGGGCCACCGTGCTCCTCGTAGGGGACATCGATTCGGTGGAAGTCAGAATCGCTCTAGAGGGAGCAGGAGGCACGCTGATTCAGCGGGGCTCACCCGCTCGCCTACTGGCGGATGCCACCCTGGAATCCCCCCTAAGTGCCACAGTGACATCCATATCCGCATCAGCAACGCCCCGGACCGTCGAGGCCCGGCTGCTTCTTCCAGCCGTCAGCGGATTGCGTCCGGGGATGACCGGAAGGGCAAGCGTCACCGTCAGGGATTCCAACCTCTGGGGCGCGCTCTGGTGGAGCATCCGCCGGGGCATCCGCAGCGACATTCTCCTGTAGGGATGCCTTTTCCGGCTTGCGCAGCGGAAGCCAGTTGGCAACCATTGTTTCAATCCCTTCACAGGAGGGCTCATCCGGCGCGATATGCTGGCGCTGGTGCGCCAAGCCTTCACCGGGCTGTACGACGTCGATCGCGAGATCGGCAAGGGCGGGAATGCCCGCATATTCCTGGCCCGAGACGCGAACGGCCGTACGGTGGCCTTGAAGATCCTCCACCCGGAGCTGCTGGTCAGCGTGGCAGCGGACCGGTTCCTCCGCGAGATCCAGATCGCCTCCCGGCTGGACAATCCCCACATCGCGAAGATTCTCGACTCGGGCGAGCGCGAATGGCTGGTCTACTATGTCATGAGCTTTGTGGAGGGAGCCACTCTGCGGGAGCGGATGGATGCCCAGCGATGCCTCCCCATCGCCGAGACGCTGAAGATCGCGTGTGACCTGCTCGATGCTCTCAATCACGCCCATGGCCAGGGGGTCATCCACCGCGATGTAAAGCCCGCCAATATCGTGCTTTCCAGCGAAGGAGCGGTCTTGCTTGACTTTGGCATAGCCCGGGCCGTAGTTGCCTCCGGAACCGACCAGCTGACCCGGTCCGGGATAGCGGTCGGGACCTCCACCTACATGAGCCCGGAACAGATAACGGCCCTGGCTGACATCGACCACCGGAGCGACGTCTACTCCGTGGGGTGCGTGCTTTTCGAGTGCCTGGCGGGACAGCCTCCGTTCATGCATCGCAATGAGGCAGTGGTACTTCAGCTGCATCTGACCCAGCCTCCGCCCGATGTGCGAACGCTGCGCAGCGACACGCCGGCAGAGCTCGCTGCCGGCATCGCGAAGGCCCTGGCAAAGAGCCCCGGCGACCGCTGGCGGTCGGCTTTGGAAATGAGGGATGTACTGGCAGCCTGCCCGGTATAGCCGCCCGCCCGTTTTTTCCGTATGTTGGAACGTCCCTCCCCCGCCCTGAGGCACCCCGGTGACCGACCTGCTCGACTCGCTCCGTACCGCACTGGAGGGTCGCTACGCCGTAGAGCGGCTGATCGGCCAGGGGGGCATGGCCACGGTGTACCTGGCCCGCGACTCCCGGCACGACCGCCCGGTGGCGATCAAGGTTCTCCGTCCCGAACTGGCCGCCTCCATTGGCGCCGACCGATTTCTGCGCGAGATCAGGGTCGCAGCCCACCTGCAACACCCTAACATTCTCGCCTTGTACGACTCCGGTGAGGCCGCAGGGTTCCTCTACTACGTCATGCCGTTCGTCGAGGG
>JBDTUV010000057.1:0-10131 GCA_040007575.1 Gemmatimonadales bacterium | reverse complement strand
CCACCCCAGCCGACTAAATCCCTGAACCGCCGCGGCACGCCCCACCTCTCGCAGATCCTCCTGTTTGACTGCGTCCAGCTCCCTTGCCAGGCCCGGCAACTCTCTCCTGAGTGTCACTCGCTGCACGCCTCTAAGTCATTTAGCACACAGAAGATGAATTGTATCCGCTAGCCTCCCCCAGCAATGTGTGCCCGGATTTTGCATACTTGGCCCGCACGATGAACAGACCCAGCTCCGCCTTCATTCGTCCGCTCAGGACACCGAGCCGGCCATTCGTGACGTTCCTCGCGGCTGCGGGGTTTGTCGCCGCGCTGCTGTTGACGCCGACGGCGCACCTCGATTCGTCGCCGTTAGCCGGCATCCTGACACCCGGCCTGGCGACGGTGCCGGCGGCTCCGGTGGATAGCGCGTCGCTCGAGAGTGAGGTCGTCAGCCGCTACGATCATCTCCCGCTGGCCCAGATCTTCCGCCGTAGGGCCGACCCGGAGATCGCGAACCGTGTTGCGCGGGCCATCGTGAAGGAAGCCCGCGAGCTCCAGATTCCACCGAGCCTGCTGGCGGGTGTGCTCATTACCGAGAACGCCCGGCTGGAGCCGGAGACGGTGAGCAACAGAGGAGCAGTGGGGCTCATGCAGGTGATGCGCTTTCACGCGGGCGTTTTCGACTGCGACTCCGACGACTTGCTTCAGGTGGAAGCCAACATCTGTCACGGTGCCCGCGTCTTCGCCGGCTACCTCAGGCGAACCCATGACGTACGCTCGGCGCTTCTGCGCTACAACGGCTGCGTCCGAAGCAGGGCTACTCAGAGCTGCAGGCGGTACCCCAGCAAGGTGCTTCGCGAAGCATCACACGTCCGGCAGCAGCTGCTTCACTACCTGCCCTCCCGGGAGCTCAAGGCTCTTTCGGCAAGCGTGACCCCGACGTTGTAGCGCCGGGTTCAGAGTCCCTCGAAAATTCGTTCCAACACCTTCCCGATCTTGCGGCCCAGGTCCTCGAGCTGATCGAGCAGCGGAGCATTGTGGGTCCGGCAGAAGATCGTCGGCTCGGTGCCGGCCTTGAACCATTCTCGCTGAGTGTCTGGGCACCATTCGTTGGCCAAGTCCCCGTTTGAGGCGTCAATGGTGCGCTCGACCAGACCACCGGGCGGACGCCAGGATCCGTTGGGGGAGCGCTCGTGCCACCCATTGAGATAGAAAGTCGCCCACGCCGGCGCTGCGAGGCGACCACCGGAGGCATTGGAGGAGATCGGTCTGGGTGAGTCGTAGCCGAACCAGAACCCCGCTACCAGAGTCGGCGTGTAGCCGATGAACCAGACATCGGCGCCGTTGTTGCTGGTACCCGTCTTTCCCGCTACCGGGCCTTGCACTCCCATCCTGCGCAGGACACGACCGGTGCCTCCATCCACCACTGACTGAAGCATGGACGTGATCTGGAACGCCTCGGGCCCGCCGAGCACCTGCTCCGCCTTCGGGAGGGGCGCCTGCCACAACACGGTGCCATCGGCCGCTTCGATCCGGCCCACGATGTAGGGCTGGACTCTGGCGCCTCCGTTGGCAAAAGGCGCGTAAGCAGCCACCAGCTCGAGTGGCGTTACCTCGAACGCGCCGAGGGCCAAAGCGGGGACGGGATTCATTCGGCTTTGAATGCCTGACCGCTGAGCGAGCGCCGCAACCTGCTTCTCTCCCACCGCCTGGCTGAGCCTTACCGTCGCGGCATTGGCCGAGCGCATCAGCGCCCTGCGCAAGGTGAGTGGCCCTCCGTACTCACCTCCGAAGTTTTCCGGCCGCCAGATCCGGCCCACATCCTCGATCTCGACCGGCGAGTCATCCAGAATGGTGGCAGGACTGTAGCCGGCCGAGAGCGCTGCTGCGTACACAAACGGCTTGAAAGCGGACCCCGGCTGTCGCCGGGCGGCAAGCGCCCGGTTGAAGCCGCGGCGAACCGAGCGGCGCCCTCCGACCAGCGCTCGGATCTCACCGGTGCGGGGATCCAGCGCAACCATAGCACCCTCGATCTGCGGCTTGGAGCCGGAGGGCGAAGCCTGCCGCTGGATGGCAGCGCCTTGAATGCGGATTGCACCCTCGGCCGCCTGCTGGGCCTCGGCATCGAGCGTCGAGTGAACGACAAGGTCGCCCGCGGTTGAGGCGTCTCGGCCGAGCAGGGAATCGACTGCCTCGCGAATGGGGTCGAGCGCGTACGATCGGTCCTGGGGTGGGCGCCATTCGGCTGGAGCCAGCCGGAGCGGCTCTTGCCGGGTGCGAGCTGCCAGCTCGGGCGTGATGTAGCCTTCCTGGGCCATGAGCGTGAGAACCAGGTCACGCCGCGCCCGTGCTCTCTCCGGATGCCGACGAGGGGCGTACAGCGATGGACCTTTCGCCAGGCCGGCCAGAGTCGCTGCCTCCGCCAGTGAGACCCGGCGGACGCTCTTGCCGAACAGATCGCGGCTCGCGGCCTCAACGCCGTAGGTCCCATTCCCGAGATAGAGGACGTTGAGATACATCTCGAGAATCTGTTGCTTGGTGAGGGTCCGTTCCAGGCGTCGCGCCAGCTCCAACTCGATGAGCTTCCGACGCAGACTGCGCTCGTTCGAGAGCTGGGGCAAGAAAGCATTACGCACCACCTGCATAGTTATGGTGCTGAAGCCCTCGCGGACGCTGATTGCGGAGAGATTGCGAACCGCCGCTCGCCCGGCGCTTCGCCAATCGACGCCGCCGTGATAGTAGAACCGGCGATCCTCGGTGGCGATGAAAGCGGCGCGAACCGATCTGGGGACGCTGTTGACTGACACGTTGATGCGGCGCACGTAGGTGAGCCGCCCGATCCGCTTGCCGGAACGGTCCAGCACTCGGCTGCCTTCACTGGGCCGGAACGCCTGAATCTGGGCGGTCGAGGGGCAACCATAGAAGCCGCAGGTCCCAACCCACGAGATCAGCACCAGGAGGAGGGTGAGCCCCACTCCCAAGGTCAGTAGCCCGAGACGGCGCCACCGGTGTTCACCTTGCGTCAGCCACTCGATCGGTCTTCGCCAGGCGATCATGTCCCTCGGCTACGGATAGAGAAACGGCCCCGCATCCCGGGGCCGTTCACTGGCAGGCGGCAAGCAGCCTCGCTCAGCTCGCCTGGGGGGCCTCATCAGACGGTGAGGAGCCTGCGCGGGTTTCGGATCGATCCTCATTGCTCTCGCGCCGGCCGCGAGTTCCACCGCGCTGAAACCGATCCCATTGATCGGTGGCGCGGCGTCCCACATCTGCAGCCACGTCCTGCACCTTGTCCCGCGCGGTGGCGGTGCGGTCGCTGGTCAGGAAATAGGTGGCGGCCAGTCCCCCGGCCAAGGCCAGCAGCTTCCCGAAGGAACCCGACTCCTCTTCCTCCCCGAATTCCAGGTCGCGTATGCGGTGCTTGGCCTTCTTCCACCGGTCTTCCACGTCCTCCCATTCGTCTCCCGCGTCCTCGCGCAACTTCGACAGCCGCTGCTTGACGCGCTTGCCTGCCTTGCTGCTCACGTCCTGAACGTCTTCCAGGTTCTCCCCCAACCCCTCACCGAGAGCGGCGAGCCGCTTGAGGAGGAGTTTGCGCGTCTTGGTTCCGGGCTGTGGCGCCGCGAGCAGGCCAACGCCTACGCCGAGAAGCGCGGCGACGAGTAGAGACCCTGCTCCCGGACCTCTCCGGCCGCCGCTGCCTTCGGCCCAGGCGTTACTCGGGTCGTTGCTCTTGCTGTGCTGATTGATCATGAACCCCTCCCATCGCCACCCGGCAGGGGGCGAGCTCTCGCTGAAATCAGGCAAAACGGTGTTCAGGACCTGCCGGTCCAGAACGGGACGTTTTGGACTCTAATCGATCGAGCCAAGGAAGGAAACATCTTGCATTACACCAGCCACGGTCGAAAAACGCACCGGGGTGCCGGGGGAACTCCGGGCGCGAGAGCGGGGCACCGGCGCCAAATCCGGGCGACTGCCGGCTGGCTCGGTATCGGTAAGGGGTTACCGCGAATGGGGTTAGGGAGGTCCAGGCGGGAATGGCAGCCACCCAGAGAGTGGGCTGATTCAAATAAGCACGGATCTGGCTCCTCAGCATCACGACACCGTAAAAGGACAACGGTCCACCGTCCTCTCTACCCAGGGCTCCGTCGGCTCCCGCGTCAGGGCTCCAGAACCAAGTCGAGTGTGCTCCATGTATCTCGTCGAACTCAGGCCAGGCAAGGAAGAGCTCTACCGGACCGGAGACGATCTGGCTTTGGCCATTCGCGACGGCGAGGTGGACGGACGCTCGCGCATCTATCATCGCGCCACCGCGAAGTGGATCTCGATCACGCTGCATCCGCAATACAAAGCGATCATAGCAGCCCAGAGGGACGAGCCGATCGCCCGCCCGCCCCGCAAGACCTGGGGACTAGTCCCCGCCGGTCTCGCGGGTCAACAGGCCGAGATGTCCTCGGCGGACACAGCGCCGGCACAGGGAAGCGTTCGTCATCGGTGGAAGCGGCCGACGGGGCTGGGCCTTGCCGGACTGTTACTGTTGTTGGGTATCCAACTCGCCTTCTCCGGTCCGCGTCCGCCTTGGGCGGGGAAGGGTCGGGCAGTAACCATCGCGCGGCACCTGGAGCCCGCGGCTAAGGCCGAGAGACAGATTGCAATTGCCGTTTCCGACGGGGACCGGCAGGCCTCGAGCGAAACGCGAGGCACAGAGCTGGTTTCACTGGCCAGCATCACCTCCGTATGGCCGGTGACTGTAGAGCCATGGTCCAACACGATCGCGTTGCCCGCTCTGGTCGATGAAGTGACGCCCGCTCTCCCGACGGCGCCGAAGCTGCGCTTCCGGGCTCTGCGCTCGGCATTGAGGCGAGGTGGCCCTGCCGCCAAGCCAGCCAAGGCCAATTCGGTCTATGCCCTGCTCAGCAGTTATGACGCGGCCAGCGATGAAGCGAGCGAGAGGCTCGAGGCTGGGCTGCGAGTGGCTCGGCTCAATCGGCTGTTCTCGGCGGCCCGTCTCAGTTCAGGGGCGGGGGTGACCGACACCAGGCTCAGCCTGGCGGGTGCGACCAACTTCATCCGCATCTACCGGCAGCAGCAGGCGGTCGTCGAGCAAGCGTATCAGGACTCGGTAGCTCTGCTTTCCAACGAACACGGCTGGACTCCAAAGGATATGCGTGTGTGGTCCTCGCGGTTGATCCGCCAGGAGGCGCCTGCCCTCGAGCTCATCAGCGGATCGCTGGTGGAGGCTATCGATAGCATTTTGGGGGTATTAAATGGTGAGGCCGGCGCCTACAAGCTCAGAGGAACGGCTATCGCTTTCGAAGACCCCGCTGCCGGCCAGGTATACGGTGCGCTGCGCCGCGGGCTCAAGGAGCAGATCGATGTCGCCGTTGCCGCGGGAGGGGCCACCTCGCCAGGTCCCACCGGCCTGCTGCTCCAGATGATCGGAACGAGCTCTCTACCGCGGGAGACGTGAGCCGACCGCTTCATTCCGCGCGATCAGCCCCGGAATTTCCGCCATCGCCCGTTCGGCCAGCGCCAGCTCGCCGCGGGCGATCAGCGTTTCACGGGCCTCGCGAGGAGAGACTCCTGAGCGCTGGGGCCCGTGGTGATCGGTGGCGAGAAGGTCTACCAGACCCTGCTCGATCATCCGCCAGGCGAGGTGCTCCGAGCCGGGACTCGAACGGTTGTAGTGGCCGGTGAGGCTTCCGACGTTGACCTGCAGCAGGGCCCCGAGCTCCTGCCAGGTTCGCATCACCTCGAGGGGATTGTGGCCCTCGAAGTAGCGGTACCGCTCCGGATGTGCAATGACGATCTGCCGTCCTGCCCCGAGGACCTCACGTACCACATCGTTGTGGTTGCCCAGGAGATCAAACCCGAACTCCACCAGCAGAAACCTGCCGTTCGCCAGACCGATGTCGTTGCGTCGGACGACTCGCCGCACGGCGGCCGCGTCAGGCGCGAGGATTTCCTGGCCGAGCGCGATCGAGGGAAGGTCGTCGTGGGCTGCGCAGGCGGCCGATAGATCGTCGAATGCCCGGCGGTGCAGCTCCAGCTCGCGATCGAGGGCCGCGTCGGTGCCCAGGTGGGGCACGAGGAGATGCGGAGTGGTCACCGCCACGCGGACCCCCTCCTGATAGAGGCCAGCCAGGGCGGTAAGCGACTCGGCCACCGTGGCGGTGCCGTCGTCCACATCGGGAACCAGATGGCTGTGGAGGTCTACGATGGCCAGCGGCGGGTAGGTTGAGTCGGTCATAGTTGCGTATTTGAGGCAACGATCGGGCCAGCTCTGCGGTTCCGCTGCCTCACCCCGAGCTACTATACTCTTCACCACCCACTGTTGCCGTCTCACCACCCACTGTTGCCGTCATTCCACCCGCGGAGCCGCCATTGCAGACTGCCCGCCGTACGCATGGTTTCCGCGAGTCGGTCATTCGAGGGATGACCCGCCTGGCGCGCGAGTATCGCTCGATCAACCTCGCCCAGGGATTCCCCAACTTCCCGGCGCCCGAGATGCTGAAGGACGCGGCGGCGCGGGCCATTCACGACGATATCAACCAGTACGCCATCACCTGGGGAGCGCAACGGCTTCGGGAGGCGCTGGCCCGGAAGTACCACGCGTGGTACGGACTCGAGGTCGATCCCGAGCGGGAGATCACGGTCACCTGTGGCGCCACCGAGGCCATGATCGCTACGCTGCTGGCGGTGGTGAATTCGGGAGACGAGGTGATCGTCTTCGAGCCCTTCTACGAGAACTATGGCCCCGACACCATCCTGGCCGACGCCAGGCCGGTGTACGTTCCGCTCGAGCCCGGCCACCCGCTCGATCTGGATCGACTGGGAGCAGCTTTTTCCCCCCGCACCCGTGCCATCATCGTCAACACACCGAGTAATCCTGCGGGACGGGTGCTCTCCCGGGCCGAGCTCGAGGCGATTCGCGATCTCTGCGTGCAGCACGATGTCGTGGCCGTGACCGACGAGATTTACGAGCACATCCGGTTCGAGGGTGAGCACGTGCCGCTCGCCACGCTGCTAGGCATGCGGGACCGCACCGTGACCATCAGCGGTGCCTCCAAGACGTTCAGCGTGACCGGCTGGCGGGTCGGTTGGATTCTGGCACCGGCCGGTCTCACGGGCGCCATCCGGAAGGTCCACGACTTCCTCACCGTTGGTGCTCCAGCGCCGCTGCAGGAGGGGGTCGCGGCCGCGCTCGACGGGTTGGATCGGACCTTCTATGACGGGTTGGCAGCTGCCTATCGGGCCCGGCGGGACCTGCTCTATACCGCGCTCATCGAATCAGGATTTGCCTGCACTCCTCCCCAAGGGGCGTACTACATCCTCTCGGATTTCTCCGCCCTGTCGACGCCGGCGGGCTCAGGGCCGGCGCTCTCGGACACCGAGTTCGCGGTCTGGCTCTCGCGCGAGATCGGGGTGACGCCGGTGCCGGGCTCGAGCTTCTTCCGCGACGGTGGCGGAGGGCGGTCCCTGGTACGGTTCGTGTTCTGCAAGACCGACGACATTCTCCTCGAGGCGGCGCGAAGGCTGCGCTCACTTCGTTCGGTGTCATCGGGGCCCTCGACGCCGCGTTCGTTCGAGCCGGCGGCTCGCAGCGGTCTCCAGCAGTGAGCGACGTCCGTCCACTTGCGGTAGTTACCGGGGCCTCGGCCGGGATCGGCAAGGTATTCTGTGAGCGCCTCGCCGCTCGGGGGCATGATCTCCTGCTAGTAGCTCGAGACGGCAATCGCCTGGAGGCGCTCAAGCAGGAGCTTGCTCAGCGCTACGGGGCAGGGGTGGACGTCTTCCCCGCTGATCTTACGAACGACACCGACGTCAGCCTTCTGGCAGAGACGCTCGCGCGATCCCCGAACCTTGCCCTGCTGGTGAACAACGCCGGTTTCGGGACTCGGGACACGCTTGCCGATGCCAGTCCGGCGCGCCAGGAGGCGATGCTCCAGCTCCATATCGTGGCGCCAATGCGTCTGACCCAGGCCGCTCTCCCGGTACTGCTCAAGAACAAGCGGGGGGCCATCGTCAACGTCTCCTCGGTGGCCTCGTTTGTGTTCTCCGCCAACAACGTGAACTACTGCGCCACCAAGGCGTACTTGAGGGTATTCAGCGAGGGTCTCGCAGCGGAGCTCGCGGGGACTGGGGTCAGAGTACAGGCGCTGTGTCCCGGCTTTACCCGCTCCGAGTTCCACCAGCGGATGGGAGTGGACTCCCGCGATATCCCTGGCTGGATGTGGATGTCGGCCACGAGTGTCGTCGATAGATCGCTTGCCGCGCTCGAGCGGGGCTGGCCGGTCGTATGCGTGCCGGGCATTCGGTACAAGCTCCTCGTGTTCCTGCTTCGCTTCACCCCACGCTGGCTCATCGGCCGGGTAACCAGCCGCCGGCTGAGGCAGGTGTGAGCCAGATCCTTTCCGGCCTACTTTTCTGAGCGTATGTTTTAAGTACCATTGCGGTGCAAGGTCTTGCAGCAGGACGGATTGCCTATGTGCATCTCCTACCGTCTGATCTATCCAGTCCTCGGAACCGCCCTCATCGGTTGCGGTGGCGGCAGTCTCACCCTTCCCGATGACGGATCCCCGGCTGCCCTGACAGCCGTGGGTGGTAATGGGCAAGCGGCGCCGGTGGGCAGCAGGCTCGATAACCCACTGGTAGTGAAGCTCACCGACGCGAGCTCCCGACCCATCGCGGGGGTTCCGGTGGTGTTTCAATTCAAGATCGATGTTCCGGATGCGCAGATCGATCCAGAGGCGGAAACCGACAGCGATGGTCTCGCGTCTGCCCAAGTTCGCCTCGGTACCAGCACCGGCCCCCACGAAGTCGAGGCCCGAGTCGCATCGGCTGCACAACTCCGCGCCACTTTTGTCGTCACTGCCATCGCTCGAGGGAAGGGCGGTAAGGGTGACGGGCACGGTGACGACGACTGATCCTGGTCCCAGACGCACTCCCGCCTGACAGCGCAGCTACAGTTTCGGCTTTGATCGGCCGATACTCCTCCTGAAGGGGACTGAACGGCATACGCCGGGGGGCCTCCCCTGCTGTCCCCAAGCGCCCAAGTCATCTATTGCCATAAAGATGCGAAAGGATCCAGATGCGGTACGCTGGCCTGGTACTATTGATCGCCCTGACCGCCACGGGCTGCAACAGGCGGCAGGCGGAGTTGAACAGGGCCCTCGCCGAGTCGCGGGCAGCGGAGGCGCAGAAGGACAGTCTGTTGACCGAGGTGCTCGAGACCACCCAGTTCGTGAGTGACCTGAACAGCGAGCTGGCCAAGGCCAAGAGCGTGGCGGTTGCCCCCGACGGCGCCGACCGCGGCCTTCCGGGCGCCATCCAGGACCGCGAGGAGCGCAAGGAGACTCTAGCTCGGATTCAGCAGGTCATCGCGCGCCTGAACGAGAGCGAAGCCAAGCTGACGGCCACCGAGACGCGCGCCAAGAACGCGAGAGTCCGGAACGCAAGGCTCCTGGCTCAGATCGCGACCTATAAGAGGACCATCGAGGACCTCAAGACCGCCGCCGAGCAGCAGCGGGTGGAGAATGAGGCGATCCTCGCGGACCAGAGGACTCAGATCGCGTTGCTGGCAGGGCAGGTCGACACGCTCGGCAAGGAGCGAAACACCCTGCGAGGGCACGTTGCCAGCCTGATCAGCTACAAGAACACGGTCTACTATGCAGTGGGGACCAAGGACGAGTTGATCAAGGAAGGGGTGGTCACCAGGGAAGGCTCGAAGTTCCTCATCTTCGGTGGCACCCGGCTTGAGCCCGCCCGGAATCTGAATCCAGCGGCGTTCACCGCGATCGACAAGACCCAGACGCTCTCGATCGCGCTGCCGCGGATCGACAAGAAATACAAGATTGTGTCCCGCCAGAGCCCCGAGTTCCTGTCGGGAGATGTGAACCCGAAGGGCGAGGTAAAGGGTGTGGTAGAGATCGTGGCACCGGAGGAGTTCTGGTCTCCTTCGAAGTATTTGATTTTGGTGCAAAACTAGGCGGGTGAAGTAGGCGGGTAAGCAGGTAGGCAAAAAACCAACCAGAAAGGGGCCGGAGCTTGTTGGAGCTTCGGCCCCTTCGCTGCCCTCAGGGTGACGGTTATTCCTGTCCCGCTTACCCGCTTACCCGCTTACCCGCTTACCCGCTTACCCGCTTACCCGCTT
>JBDTUV010000056.1:0-10153 GCA_040007575.1 Gemmatimonadales bacterium | reverse complement strand
GCCCGGCCGAAGCTGATCTCGCCGTTGTCGATTCGGAGGTTGAAGCCGCACTCCGGGTTAGTGCACACCCACGCCTTGTACGTGATGGGCGCGCCTTCGCGACCGTAGTCTGACAATGGGATCAGAGTTCCCTGCGAGCACTTCTGGCAGCCCGGCCACTCCTTCGTCTCCATACTTTCTCCCGGTCGCGGATCGAGGGCTAGGCGCCGCGCAGGCCTTGCCAATCGTAGGAATCACCAAAAGCGTCGGCGAACTGATACACGGCCTCGAAGTCGGACTCCGTGTCCCCCGGTTGCGTCACCAGCAGCCCAACCTCGACCAAAGTGAAGACGATGCGGCCGATGTCGTCGGTGCGGGTGATACCCCAGTGAGCCAGCACGACAGGGGCCAATAAGCCGAACTGCTTGCGGGCGAAGTCACGGCAGGCCCAGGCCAGCTCCGCACCGCTCACGTGCCGCCGGGCGTCGAGACTGCTTTGAAGAAACTCGATGGTCCCGAGCACGAAGAGATATCCCCGTTCGTGGAACTGACCGCCACGAGCGCGAATGCGAGCCATGATGTCGTCTGCGAACTGCAGCTCGTTCACCGATGTGCCCCCACTGGAGAAGCTGCTCGCACCTTGCGCGCGCCGTCGGATCCGGCTCGACCGCGCGTCGGCGCGTAGAGCGGAAAGGCAGCCGACAGTTCCTCGACCTCTGCCTTGATCCCGGCCAACGTGTCGTCCTCTGGACGGGTCAGCGCCCGATCGATCAGCTCCGCGATGCGACGCATCTCGCCCACCCCCAGGCCGCGGGTGGTGACCGCGGGCGTACCGATCCGGATACCGCTGGTCACGAACGCCGACTGCGGGTCGTCGGGGATCGTGTTCTTGTTCACGGTGATGCCCGCCTGTCCCAGGATCTTCTCGGCCGCCTTGCCGGTGAGATTCTTGGGCCTCAGGTCTACCAGCATGAGATGTGAGTCGGTGCCCCCCGACACGATTGCAAAACCGCGACCGACGAGCGCGTTGGCCAGCGCCTTGGCGTTCTCCACCACCTGCCTGGCGTAAATCTTGAAATCATCGGTCAGAGCCTCACCGAACGCCACCGCCTTGGCGGCGATGACATGCTCCAGCGGACCACCCTGGGTTCCAGGGAACACCGATTTGTCGATCGCCTTGGCGTGCTCCGTGGTGCACAGAATCAGGCCGGCGCGAGGGCCGCGCAGCGTCTTGTGAGTAGTACTGGTGACGACCTGCGCGTGGGGAACCGGTGAAGGATAGACCCCGCCGGCCACGAGCCCGGCGAAGTGCGCCATGTCCACCAGGAAGATCGCGCCTACTTCGTCCGCGATGGACCGGAAGGCCGGGAAGTCGATGATCCGGGCGTACGCGCTGCCGCCTGCAATGATCAGCTTGGGACGCTCCTGGCGTGCCTGGTCGCGCACCTCGTCGAAATCGATTCGGCCGGTGGTCGGGTCCACGCCGTAATGCACCGCGCGCCAGATGGTCCCGCTGTGGTTGACCGCCGCGCCGTGGGACAGGTGACCCCCGTGAGGCAGCGACATGCCCATCAGCAGATCACCCGGCCGGATCACAGCCATGAACGCGGCGAAGTTGGCCTGCGCGCCGGAGTGGGGCTGCACGTTGGCGTGTTCCGCGCCGAACAGCTGCGTGAGCCGGTCGATGGCCAGCTGCTCCACCTGGTCTACTATCTCGCAGCCACCGTAGTACCGCTTGCCCGGCAATCCTTCGGCGTACTTGTTCGTCAGCGGCGTGCCCATGGCGTCGATCACCGCCCGGCTGGCGAAGTTCTCACTGGCGATGAGCTCCAGCCCGTTCTGCTGGCGGTGCAGCTCGGCATCGATGAGCCGGGCGACGGTCGGGTCGGCTTCGCGGAGTGACGCGTTGTGGTCGAGGCTCATTCGTGCTCCTGGTCGATCTGCTCTACTCGGCGGCTGTGCCGGCCACCGGCAAATTCGGTGTCCAGCCACGTCTTCAGGATCTCGACTCCCTCTTCCTCGCTCACGAACCGGGCGGGCAGGATGAGAATGTTTGCATCATTATGCTCGCGCGCCAGCCTGGCAAGCTCGGGCGACCAGGCCACCGCGGCCCGCACCCCGGGGTGCCGGTTGGCCGCATACGACATCCCGAGCCCGGTCCCGCACAGGAGGACCCCACGACTCGCGTCGTGGTGCTCCACCTTGGACGCGACGCTATGCGCGTACTCCGGGTAGTCGGTGGATTCAGCACTGTGAGTGCCGAGGTCCAACGGCTCGTACCCGAGCGCCCGCAGCTCCTTAACCAACCGCTCCTTCAGCTGGAAGCCCGCGTGGTCCGATCCGATTGGAATGACTTCGGCCATTGAGCTTAAGGTAAGAGATGGCGGAAGGGGCGGAAAGGGCGGAAGGGGCGGAAAAGCGGATGGTGCTGATCAGTCGCAAGAGTATGAGGATACTACGCCTGACCTTCCGACGCTACCGCCTCTTCCACCCCTACCGCCCTCCCATCCACATCCGATCCAGCCCGCCCACCGCGGCGATCCGCTGCTCGGCGAGGCGGTCGGCCGCACGATAGGTCGGTATCCGCTCTCGCCTGGCGATCTCGAAAATACGGAGCAGTGTCTCGTAGATCTCCCCGGCCTTTTTTTTGGCCCGCTCGGCCGGCCAGCGGTGCAGCTCGCCGTACACGTTGATCACGCCGCCACCGTTGATCACGTAGTCCGGGGCATACAGAATCTCACGTCTCTCCAGCTCGTCGCCGTGACGGTCCTCTGCCAGCTGGTTGTTCGCGCCCCCGGCGATGACCTGTACCTTGAGCCGTGCAAGCGTGTCGTCGTTGACCGTGGCGCCGAGCGCATTGGGGGAAAAGATGTCGGCTTCCTGGTCGAAAATGACATCGGGCGATACGGGACTGGCACCGAACTCCTGCACCGCTCGCCTCACCTTCTCCGCGTCGATGTCGGTGACGATGATTCTGGCCCCCTCCGCATGCAGCTGCTGCATCAGGTAGTACGCCACCTTGCCGGCCCCCTGCACCGCCACCGTCTTTCCCGCCAGCCTGTCGCTTCCCCACCGCTCCCTGGCCGCTGCCTTCATTCCGACATACACGCCATAGCCGGTAACCGGAGACGGGTCGCCCGAGAGGCCAAGCAGCCCCGCGACGTGATCGGTTTCCAGCTTGATGTACTCCATGTCGGCGGGACTGGTACCGATGTCCTCGGCGGTGATGTAGCGCCCACCGAGGGTCTCGATGAAACGGCCGTGGGCGCGGAAGACCACCTCGCGGTCGGTCCGCTTGTTGTCGCCGATGATGACCGACTTGCCGCCACCCAGGTTGATCCCCGCCACGGCAGACTTGTACGTCATACCGCGCGCCAGCCGCAGCGCGTCGGTGATGGCTTCCTCGGTGCTCGCGTACTGCCAGAAGCGAGTTCCGCCGAGTGCGGGGCCCAGCGTGGTATCGTGAATCGCGATGATGCCGAAATAGCCGCAGGAGGGATCGTGGGAGAGCAGGAGCTGCTCGTGACCCAGGGTCTCCATTGCCGCGAAGATGTCGGTTCCAATCCCTACACCGTGAGCGGTCAGTGGTGAGGGGTGGGCAGGACCGGCCGGCTGGGTCGCTGCAGCCGCTCCGCTCACCCCTGAAAGCTTACTGCTGACGTTTTTGCTCATAGGCATAGAACCCTTTTCCGCTCTTTCTACCCAGGTGTCCTGCCGCCACCATCTTTCGCAGTAGTGGTGCGGCGCGGTATTTGTCGTCGCCCAGCCCCTTCTGAAGCACCTCCAGGATGGCCAGGCACACATCCAGCCCGATGAAGTCGGCTAACGCGAGCGGACCCATGGGATGAGCCATGCCGAGCTTCATGACGGTATCGATCGATTCAGGACTGGCAACTCCCTCCATCACACAAAAGATGGCCTCATTGATCATCGGCATCAGCACCCGATTGGAAACGAACCCGGGATAGTCGTTCACCTCGACCGGTGTCTTGCCCAGGGCCCGGGCCCATTCCATGACGGTGGCGGTGGTGGCGTCGCTCGTCGCGTGTCCCCGGATGACCTCGACCAGCTGCATCACCGGCACTGGATTCATGAAGTGCATGCCGATGACCTGCTCCGGCCGTCGGGTGCGGGCAGCTATCTCGGTGATCGAGATCGAGCTGGTGTTGCTGGCCAGGATAACACCAGGGGCCACTAGGCGATCGAGCTGCTCGAACAGGGAGAACTTCACCGCCGGATTCTCGCTGGCCGCCTCTACCACGATTTCGGCCCCGGCAGCGGCGTCCAGCTTCGAGCCAGTGCGGATACGCCCCAGTATCTGGGCCGGTGCCTCCTGGGCGAGTGTGCCCTTCTTCACCTGCCGCTCGAGGTTCCCCTTGATCGTCGCGGTTGCCTTGTCCAGCGCGGCCGGGGCGCTGTCGATGAGCGCCACCTCCCAGCCGTGCTGGGCAAAGACGTGGGCAATGCCGTTGCCCATGGTGCCCGCACCGACCACCGCGGCCCGCCTCAGACGATCTCCTCTCGTTGCGCCCAGCGTATGGTCACGAACAAGGCGGCGGTGATGGCGACAGTCGCCATAAGACCACCCTCCGGTCCAAACCGCCCGCCTGACAGCCACTCCGGCGCCCCCGCACAGTAGTCGAGGAGCGGGATGTCGAAGGGCAGCCCGCTCACCGGTGCGTCCAGCGCCGCGAGCATGGCGTTCCAGCCGAGATGGGCGCCGAACGCCGTCCACAGCCCACCGGGCGCGTAGAAGGCGACGCCGAGGAAGATTCCCGCGAGAGCGATGTTCCCGAGTCCCAGGGGGGTGACTCCCGGGTTCAGAGCGTGGAACAGGGCGAAGACCAGTCCCGCAACCAGGACGAGAGCGGTGCCACGGCCCAGGACCGCAGCCAGCAGCACGAGCGGGAGCCCGCGGAACATGAGCTCCTCGCTCAGCGCGGCGGGCGCCAGCACCACGAAAGTCTTGACCACCTGGGTGATGTAGTCTTTCAACCCACCCTCGTCCGGCGACCAATGCGAATGCGCCAGGACGACAGCGCCCAGAAGGGCCAATCCGGCCGCGGCAGCCCCGATGGTCAAACCGATAGCGAAGCCTCTCATCCCAATGCGGGGTGGCACCCAGCGTAAATCCCTGCGCTGGAGGCGGAGCGCCCGGAACCCGATCACCCAGGTGGCGAAGGCAAACCCGAGGAGTTGGCTGGTCCCGGCAACCACGACCTGTTCCGGGCCGGGTGCCAGAATCCTGCTCAAGCCATCGGAGACACTGCCGTACCTTGCAAAAGCCCAGAGCGCCATGACCGTCCCGCTGGCGCTCATGCCCAGTAGCATGAAGGCGACCGTCCATCCGATCGCCTTCCATGGTGACACTCTTGCGGGACCGCTCTCTGCCGAGGTCAACTGAGCGAGCGGATCTTCGGGCCGGCGGCGAGGATCACGGCAGCGGCCAGACCGACTTTGAGCAGGTCGCCGGTCAGAAAGGGAACGAAGCCGACGCGGAACGCCAGCGCCGGGTCACCGCCCAGCACCGAGAGCTGTGCCACGCCTCCAATGTGGATGATGGCCATGCCGAGTGCGCAGGAAAGGAGTACCCGAAGCACCGCCCGGCCGTTGAGTGATCCAGGAGACGACGTTGCCGAGTGGGCCAGTGCCCCGGTCACCGCGGCCGCGACCGGGAACGCGAGCAGGTACCCGCCCGTGGGTCCGAGCAGGTGCCATGCGCCTGAACCGCCTCCGGCATAGACCGGGAGTCCGAGGATGCCCAGCAGCAGGTAGAGCACGAGTGCGCTGAGCCCGCCCGCTGCTCCCAGCAGTCCGCCGACGGCCAGCACGGCCAGGGGCTGGAGTGTCATCGGGACCGGACTGAACGGCACCGGCACCACTACCTGGGCGGCAAGGGCGACAACAATGGCGCCGAGGCAGACGGTGATCGCGCGGCGAAGGGCTCGAAGACGCACGGGCGAGGCGCGCCTCGCCGGTACTGCTGACGCGGGACCAACTTCAGGATTTATCACAGCAGCTCCACACTGAGGGCAACCGCATTGCCACCGCCGAGGCAGAGGGTGGCAAGACCGGTGCTACCACCCCGGTCTCGGAGAGCATACAGCAGCGTCGTGAGCACCCGGGCTCCGCTTGCGCCAATCGGATGCCCCAGCGCCACGGCCCCACCGTTTACGTTGACTCGATCCCAGTCCCACCCGAGCTCACGGCCATCGGCCAGGGCCTGCACCGCGAAGGCTTCGTTGGCCTCGATCAGGTCGTAATCGCCGATCCTGGTACCTGTCTTTTCCATGAGCGCCCGGACGGCGAGGACCGGAGCGAAGAAGATCTCGCGCGGCTCACCGCCCCCGGTGGCATACCCCGTGACCCGGGCCAGCGGCTTGAGCCCGTGCGCACGGGCAAAGGCCAGCGAGGTGACGACCAGTGCGCTCGCGCCGTCATTCAACCCGGGCGCATTACCGGCGGTGACCGTCCCGCCATCCTTCCGGAACGCCGGCTTCAGCTTGGCCAAGGTCTCCGCCGTGGTATCGCGCCGAGGTGCCTCATCGGCCGAGACCGTCATCGGACCGCCTTTGCCGGGCACCGGCACCGGAAGGATCTCGGCCTTGAATTTCCCGGCATCGGTGGCGGCGACGGCCTTCCGGTGACTGTCGTAGGCGAAGGCGTCCTGGTCGGCCCGGCTCACACCGGCCTTTTCGGCGGTGTACTCGGCGTACTCCCCCATGTGACAGCAGCCGAAGGAGTCCCACAGGCCATCGTGGATCATGCCGTCGACCATGGTCTGGTTGCCGGCTTTGATCCCGCCGCGCATGCCGTAGACGTAGTGCGGAGCGCTGGACATCGACTCCTGGCCGCCGGCCACGATACACTCCGCGTCGCCCGCCTTGATGGCCTGGGACGCGAGCATCACCGCCTTGAGGCCGGAGCCGCACACCTTATTGATGGTGAGCGCGGGAATCGAGGGGGGAAGTCCGGCATGGATGAGCGCCTGCCGGGCGGGAGCCTGTCCCGAGCCACCCTGCACCACCTGCCCCATGATGACCTCTTCGACGGCCGCGGGATCCACGCCGGCGCGGGAGACCGCGTCGCGGATGACCATGGCGCCGAGCTGGGGGGCAGAGAAAGAGGAGAGACCGCCGAGGTAGCGGCCGATCGGGGTACGGACGGCAGAGACGATGACTGGGGTGGTGCTATCGCTCACAATGAACTGGTCCGGTTCGGGTTCAGGCTGGGGGCAAATTACGCGGGAAGGCGACGTTTGTCACCTCGGTCGGAGCAAAAACACATCTCCGTAAATCCTGGGCTGGCCGTCCCACTAGGCTCCGATGTCTGGTGCGGCAGCGAGGGGCCTCGTCTCCGGACAAAAGAACGCAGTCCTTCGACGAGGTCCCCTCGCCGCCGCCACGAAGCTCCGATGTCCTAATGGTGCACACCCGGAGTGTCGTCAGCGAGGCCGTCCAACCGAGGCTCCGATCTCAGGTGCTCCCAGGGCGGTCAAGGAGCCATGCTGCGGGTACGCACCTCCTCACTCAACCGGTCCATAAACGCGTTTACAGTCATCACCTCCTGCTTCTTCCCCGCCCCGCGCACTCGAAGCGCCAGGCTGTCCGACTCGGCTTCCCGCTGTCCGATCACGGCCATGTACGGCACCTTCTGCACCTCACCCTCACGAATCCGGTAGTTGAGGGTCTCGTTGCCATCATCCACGTGCGCCCGGAATCCGGCCAGCTTGAGCCGGTCAGCCACACCGCGCGACACCTCTGCCTGGGCATCCGAGATGGGGATGACGCGCACCTGCTCCGGCGCGAGCCACACGGGGAACGCGCCCGCGAAGTGCTCGATGAGATTGCCGATGAACCGCTCCAGCGTGCCGAAGATGGCCCGGTGGATCATCACCGGACGGTGAGGCCGGTTGTCCGCCCCGGTGTACTCCAGCTCGAACCGATCGGGCAGATTGAAGTCGAGCTGGATGGTAGGCCCCTGCCAAAGCCGGCCGATGGCATCCCGAAACTTGATGTCGATCTTGGGGCCGTAGAACGCTCCGCCACCGGCGTCCACCCGGTAAGGGATGCCCTTCCGGTCGAGCGCGCGCTGCAGCGTTGCCTCGGCCTGGTCCCAGATGGCGTCGTCGCCCAGCCGCTCGGTGGGGCGGGTCGAGACCTCGAAGTCGAGCTCGAAGCCGAAGGTCTCACGCACCAGCCGGTCCACCTGACCCAGGCAGAGGAAGATCTCGTCTTCCACCTGGTCGAGGGTGCAGAAGATGTGGGCGTCGTCCATCGAGAGACCGCGGACCCGCAGCAACCCATGCAGCACGCCGGATCGCTCGTTGCGATAGACGTTGGCCACCTCCGAGAGCCGGATCGGCAGGTCCCGATAGCTCCGCTGCTGACTCTTATAAATGAGGGCGTGCATCGGACAGTTCATCGGCTTGACCCGATAGCGCACGTCCTCGGCTTCCTCGTGGCCAGCGGCCATCGGGGGATACTGATTGGCCTCGTACAGCGGGAGGTGACCCGAGATCTTGAACAGCTCTTCGCGAGTGATGTTGGGGGTGTAGACCAGGTCGTACCCACTGCGAAGGTTGTCGTCCTCCACCGCACGGGTCAGAAGGAACTTGATCATGGCTCCTTTCGGATGCCAGAAAGCCAGCCCGGGCCCCACCGTCTCCTGGATGGAGAAGAGATCGAGCTGCTTTCCCAGGACCCGATGGTCACGCTTGCGGGCCTCCTCCAGCCGGTTGAGATAAGCGTCGAGGTCCTCCCGCTTGAACCAGGCGGTGCCGTAGATCCGCTGGAGCATCTGCCGTTTTTCGTCTCCCCTCCAGTAGGCCCCCGCCGCATGCAGCAGCTTGAAGTGCTTGAGCCGGCCGGTCCGCGGAATGTGCGGGCCCCGGCAGAGATCGACGAAGGGGCCATCGGTGTAGACCGTGATGGTCTCGTTATCGCCCAGCTCCTCGATCCGCTCGAGCTTGAGCGGATCGTCGGCGAAGCGGCGCCTGGCCTCGGCCCGATCCACCACCTCGCGCACGAAGGGAAAGTCCCGCGAGGCCACCTCGGCCATCTTGGCTTCGAGCCGCTCCAGGTCTTCGGGCGTAAACGGCCTCTCCACCTGGAAGTCGTAGTAGAACCCGTCCTCGATCGGCGGGCCGAAGCCGATCCCCGCGCTGGGGAACAGCTCACGCACCGCCGTCGCGAGGATGTGGGCCGAGGAATGCCGCAGGAGCTCGAGGGCTTCGGGATCTCGCTCGGTTAGAATGGCGAGTGATGCATCCGAGTCCAGAGGCCGGTCGAGGTCCCGGATCTCACCATTCACCCGCGCCGCCAGCGCCGCCCGGGCGAGGCCGGGGCCGATGCCTTCGGCGACCTGGCGAGCCGTGGTGCCGGCCGGGGCTTCGCGTTGACTCCCATCCGGCAGCGTCACCCGCACCGTGGTCATGGAGCGGATTCCTCGACCGACGGCGGCACCACCGGCCTGCTCGAGGGCGCGAAGTAGAAGAAGAGTCCGATCCCCGCGACGACCAGCGCGGCCACGACGAGCCACCGGAGGAGTTCCGAGCCGCTCAGTTCTACGCGATCGTGATCCATGAGATGCCCAGTGATGGGAGGTTTCTGCTTTCAGACCGGAAAAAGGTTAACTTAATCGAAATATAAAATTCTTCTGTACGAGGACTCCGCGTGCATCGAAAAAAGCCTTTGAGCGGCACTCAGATCTTGCTCTGGAGCACGTTCGGCGTGGGCACCGGCCTTCTGGCCGGGCTTGCCCTGGGCGAATGGGTCGGTGGGGTGAATCAGACCCGCGTCCGCCGGGTTGCCAAGAGTCTGGGCTATTCCGGAGGGCCGCATCACACCTCGGCAGCCTCGGCACGGGCCGTCGAAACGGCGCTCGGGGCCGAGCCGCGCCTGGCCAACTGCGCCCTCGAGGTAGTGCCGATCAGCCGCCGGAGCGTCGAGCTCCGGGGCTGGGTGGGAGACCGGGCAGCCCGCACCCTCGCTGCTCGCGTGGCGTGCGCCGTGAGCGGCGTGGAGACCGTAATCAACAGCATTCTGGTTCGCGGCGAAGACGATCGGGTCGTGCCCGGCGGCAAGCGCGTGACCGACCAGAGCGCATGAGCGAGCCGCTCGCCCCGCAGTACAATCCATCTACGATCGAGTCCGAGCTCTACCGCTGGTGGACC
>JBDTUV010000055.1:0-10194 GCA_040007575.1 Gemmatimonadales bacterium | reverse complement strand
TACCGCGAGCACTAGCACGACGAGAGCCAGAGCACGGAGGTCAGCGCGGTTCACGGCGCACCTTCGGACGGGTTGTTTGAGGGAACACATAGTTTCCTCATTTGCGACACAACTCTGGATACTCCCCGGCCCGAGGAACCTATGCGCCGAATACTTCGTGAGAATGGGTTATCGATCGTCCTTATGTCCCTCTTCCTGCTCTTCTGGGCAGGCCAGAGCGTTGTCGGGCATCGGGAGCACAACAGTGAACAACGGCAGCATAGCCAGCCGGAGGTCGCCTACGGCAGCTACCTTCGAAGCGCCCACTTCTGGGAGGCGACTGGGGAGAACTGGGAGAGTGAGTTTTTACAGATGTTCGGATACGTGATCCTCACCGCACTTCTGTACCAGAAGGGCTCTTCCGAGTCGAAGAAGCCGGGCGAGCCCGAGCCGGTCATCAGCATCTCGCTTCATGCCGTGGCGGGGGCTGCGGTGTACAACGATGAGCAGGCCTCGCACGAGCAGCCCGAGAACCTGTCGGTTCTTCAGTACGCGAGCACATCTCGGTTCTGGTTCGAGTCGTTTCAGAACTGGCAGAGCGAATTTCTGGCCATGGGGGCGATGGTTGTGTTGTCGATCTTCCTGCGGCAGCGGGGGTCACCCGAGTCGAAGCCGGTCGATAGTCCGCACGAGGAAACCGGCAGTGGGTAGTAACAAGTAGCATCACATACCGGATTCTATGTAATACCAGGACAAGAGGTTGTGGGCAGGTTCCACGCTTCCAGCCAGCCGCTTTCCACATTAGCTTTCAGCAGCATTCCCGGTCCGAGTGTTGTCGCACATCACAGCGGCGTCCCCTCCGAGCCGGGTAGGCTTACCCCGCGCGTGGCCACGCGCACTGTCTAAACCTCTCTTCGTGGGGAGGGGCAAGGCGGCTAGCACCCGTTGCCGGAGCCTGCATGCCCACCACGAGAGACCGCCGGTCCCGCTTCTCGCCGGAGCCTACGGTGCTGATCGTCGATGACGAGGAAACCCCCCGCGCGGTGACTTGCCGAATGGTCCGGGCCCTGGGCTACCAGGCCCAGACCGCCCGCGATGGTCGTGAGGCCCTCCGCTATCTCCAGCAGCACCCCGGCGAAGTCCGGCTCGTCCTCACCGACGTCGTCATGCCCTACATGGACGGCGGCGAGCTCGCCGAGCGGGCTCGAGATCTCGATCCGCGGCTGCCGATCGTGCTGATGTCGTCTCACCCGGTCGAGGATATTGGGGAGCTGCTCGCGGGGTATCCCGAGCTTCCGTTCCTGGCCAAGCCGTTTACCACCGAGAAGCTCTCGCTGGTGCTCGCGCCGCTGCTGGGAGTGCCGCCCAAGGTGCGCGGCCGTCGGGCGAACGACCGGGTTCCGTATCGTGACCGCACGAGGCAGTCGAGTTGATCCGCCATGCCGCCGTTCAGAATCTTCCTCCTCTCCCCGGCACAGTGTGGCGGCAAGCGCGCCGAGATCCTGCTCAGCGAGCGAGCCGCCTTCCCACTAGCCGTCCGACTCCGCTCAGCACCCGGGGTGGCGCTGGGTGAAGCGTTCAGCTTCCTCAGCGGACTCTATTTCCGTGGCAAGCTGGCCTACGCAGAGCGCTTCGCCCGCCCCCCGGCAGAAGCGCGCGGCGTGCAGGTGATCACCACCGATCGAGGGCTTCTCTCCGGCGACACGCCAGTGAGGGTCGAAGACCTCCGTCGGTTCGGGACGGTGGATATCAGCCAGAAGCACCCTGCCTACCGCCTGCCCCTCGAACGGGACACGAGGCTCCTCCGGCAGCTCGAGGACGTCGAGGTGATCCTGCTCGGCAGCGTGGCGACGGGGAAGTACGTGGACGTCCTGCTCGACATCATGGGTGAGCGACTCTTCTTTCCCACCGACTTCGTCGGACGGGGCGACATGAGCCGTGGCGCGCTGCTGCTTCGGGCCGTGAGGAACGACACCGAGCTGACGTACCAGCCGGTGGCTGGTGCCATCCGGCGTGGGGCCCGCGCTCGAAAAGTGAGTGTCGACCGATGACCGGGACCCGGGCAGCGCCCTCGCAGGTACGACTTCCCGAGGTGGAGAACGCATTGCTCCGGATCGGCGGGCACGAGGTGCAGCTCACCAACCTCGACAAGGTGTTCTGGCCCGAGCTCGGCTACACCAAACGGGATCTACTCCAGTACTACGCCGATGTCTCCTCAGCGCTCCTGCCCCACCTGAAGGACCGGGCCATGGTCATGAAGCGCTACCCCAACGGGATTCACGGGAAGTGCTTCTTCATGAAGCGAACGCCGTCGCCCCGCCCGGAGTGGCTGGAGACCTGTGAGATCATGCACAAATCGGGAAACCTGATCGCCTTTCCCATGGTGCAGGACCTCGCCTCACTCCTCTGGGTGGTGAACCTCGGCTGCATCGACCTCAATCAGTGGTATGCCCGCTGTGACGACATCGATCGGCCGGACTACGTGCATTTCGACCTCGATCCGGTCGAGGGTGCCGGGTTCGACCGGGTGCGCAAGACGGCGCTGGTGCTGCGCGACGCGCTCCGCTCCCTGGGAATGAATCCGCTGGTCAAAACCAGCGGCTCGAAGGGCATCCACGTCTACGTCCCGATCGTCAGGGGACCGGTGCAGAAGGACGTGTGGCGCTTCGCCAAGGCGCTCGCGAAGCAGCTGGAGCCGCGGTATCCCGACCTGATCACCGCCGAGTATCGCATTGCGAAGCGGCCGCAAGGCCGGGTGCTGGTGGACTACAACCAGAACGCCTGGGGGCGCACCCTGGCCTCGGTGTACTCGGTGCGGCCCGGGGTGCGGGCAACCGTGTCTGCCCCTGTGACCTGGGAGGAAATCGAAGCGGGATTCGAGATCGACGACTTCCGGATGGACAACGTACCGGACCGCGTACGCAAGCTGGGTGATTTCTGGAAGCCGCTGCTGGGATCGCGAGGCCGGTTCGCGCTGGCGGAGCTGCTGTGACATTGCCGCTGGCCTATCCCTATCCCCCCATGGAAGCCGATTCGGCGGATACCCTCCCCTCCGGAGAAGCGTGGTTGTACGAGCCCAAGTGGGATGGGTTCCGCTCGCTCGCGTTCAAGGACCAGGATGGGGTGCGGATCCAGTCAAAGGCGGGTAAGCCACTCGGCCGCTACTTCCCGGACATCGTGGAAGCCGTGGATGCTCTGAAGGCAAAACAGTTCGTGCTCGACGGAGAGATCGTGATTCCCGTCAACGGGCGGCTCTCCTTCGACGAGCTCCTGCTCCGGGTCCATCCGGCGGAGAGCCGGGTCCGCACGCTGGTCGAGGCGCATCCCGCTCGCCTGGTTGTCTTCGATCTGCTGGTGGACGAAGCAGGTAAGGCGCTGGTGGACCTGCCTCTGGCCGAGCGTCGGCCCCGCCTGGAGGCCTTTGCCAGGAAGTATTTCCCGAGATCCGATTCCATCGTGCTCTCGGACGCCACTCGCCATCTCGACACGGCCCGGTCCTGGCTTGAAGGCGGTGGGGAAGGTGATCTCGACGGTGTCATCGCAAAGCGACTCGATCTCCCGTATCGCTCGGGCGAGCGGGACGGTATGCAGAAGGTCAAGCGCCAGCGAACCGCCGATTGCGTGGTCGGCGGCTTCCGCTACGCCTCGAAGGGCGGGGGAATAGGCTCGCTCCTGCTGGGTCTGTATGACGAGGAAGGCCGACTCAATCATGTGGGCTTCACCTCGAGTCTTCGCGCTGAGGAGCGGAAGGGCCTGATCGAGAAGCTGGAGCGCCTGGTCGAGCCTCCCGGCTTTACCGGCAAAGCCCCGGGTGGCCCCAGCCGGTGGAGCACCGAGCGAACAGGCGAGTGGGAGCCACTGGCCCCCAAGCTCGTAGTCGAGGTCGGATTCGATCATGTCTCCGGCGGGAGATTCCGGCACGGCACCAAATTTCTTCGGTGGCGGCCGGACAAGGCGCCGGAGCAATGCACGATGGCGCAGCTCCGGTGAGGGAGCGGCGGCAGGAGAAGACCTGATGCCCAAGAAAGCGACGAGTCGGAAGAAGAGCAGCGTTGGGACATTATCCAGCAAGCCCGCCAAGGCGGCGCAAGCTCCCGAGGCTAAGCTGGCCGAATATCGGGGCAAGCGGGACTTCTCCCGAACCGACGAGCCTGCGGGCGGAGGCACCCGCTCGGCGCACAAGCCGGCCTTTATCATCCAGAAGCATGCCGCCCGGAACATGCACTACGACCTGCGTCTCGAGCACGATGGGGTGATGAAGAGCTGGGCCGTTCCCAAGGGGCTGAGTCTGGATCCCTCGGTGAAACGACTGGCGATGCAGGTGGAAGACCATCCCGTCGAATACAACAAGTTCGAGGGCACCATCCCACCAGGCGAATACGGGGGCGGCACGGTCATGTTATGGGATCGGGGGACATACAGCTACGGCGGGAGCAACCCCGATCCTGAGGAAGGGATCCGTCAGGGTCTGCAGAAGGGCGATTTCAAGTTCGTGCTGAATGGCAAGCGTCTGAAAGGATCGTGGGCGCTCGTACGCATGCGCCGGGGCGAGCCCGGGAAGCCGCAGTGGCTGGTCATCAAACACAATGACGAACATGCCGAGCCCGGCTCGGATGTCGCGGTCGAGCACGAAACCTCGGTGGCGACTGGTCGCACCATGGACGAGATCGCCGAGGGAAAAAGCCGGGTGTGGCACTCCAACCGTGGAGAGGAAAAGACGCCCCGCCCCTGTTAGATGGCGCGCGCCCCCACCCCCTCTCCGACGCGCGTGCCAGTTAAGCTTCGAGCCATGTCGTTCCTCGAGACCTTTCGCGGCCAGATCGCAACCCTCGGGCTGCCGCCTGGACCGGCGCTGGTCGCCGTCTCAGGTGGACCCGATTCGGTGGCCTTACTCGACCTGCTGGTCCAGAGTCGCGACGTCCATAGCCTGGATCTCATCGTCGCACACGTGGACCACGGCATCCATCCAGACAGCGCGACGGTGGCGCAGCAGGTGCGCGCCCTGGCGGAGTCGTACCGGCTTCCCGTGCATGTTGGTCAGCTGGCGCTGGGTCCGGCGGCGGGCGAGACTGCAGCCCGCGCCGAGCGGTACGCCTGGCTCGAATCCCTCCGCTCGCGTCTGGGGGCGGGAGTGATCTTTACAGCGCACCACGCCGACGACCAGGTCGAAACCGTGCTGATGCGAGTGCTGGGTGGCTCCGGTCCGGCCGGTCTGGCCGGCATGGCGACAGTCCGGGGCGAGGTGGTTCGGCCGCTCCTCGCTTTTCCCCGGGCCGAGCTGCTTCGCCATCTGGAGGAGACCGGCCTCCAATTCTGGGACGATCCGGCCAACGTGGACTCACGCCATCTCCGCTCCTGGCTTCGCGATCAGCTGCTCCCGATGCTGCGACGGCGGCTGCCCGATGTGGACGCGAAGATCCAGCGAGTCTCCTCTCAGGCCGGTCGCGACCGAGCCGCCTGGGACTCGGTTCTGGATGCGCTGCCGGACCTCGATTTTCTCGCCGATAGCGAGGGAATTTCCGTTGCTGCTCCGTCCCTCGGGGGCTATGATTCAGCTCTGGCGCAGGCGGTCATTTTGGCCGCAGCTCGGCGAGCAGGTTGCCAGCTGGGCCCCTCTCGCGTCGGCCGAGTTCTCGCCCTGGTGAAGAGCGGATTCAGCGGATCGAGAGTGCCGTTGGGCGGCGCGTGGACCGCCGAGCTTGCCTTCGGCCGCCTGCGCATCTGGCGCAACGTTCAAAGCGCGCAGGGCTCCGCCTGGGAGCTGGAAGGTCAGACCGGCCGTGGTAGCTGGGGCCGATGGAGCTTTCGCTGGGCCCTTGCCACGACCCCGGATCAGCAGGAGCGGACTGGCACCAGCGCCTGGTTCACCATCGACCCCCTCACGGTCAGGACCTGGTCTCCCGGCGAGAAGGTGAAGCCGCTGGGAGGCACTGGGCGCCGGCTGGTGGTACGCTGTTTTCAGGAAGTGCGGGTGCCACGAAGCCGGCGGGTAACCTGGCCGGTGTTGGCGCAGAATCAGGAAATCATCTGGATTCCGGGCGTCTGCCGCTCCGACGCCTTGCTCCCCGCTCCTGGAACGGAGGCGCTGCGCGTCGATGCTGAGTACGCCTGAGGTACTGCGCCGGACCGGAGGGCAGCCGGTCAAATCGATCGTTTTCGACGAGCAGACCATCGCGGCGAAAGTCCAGACGTTGGCCGACGAGATCACTCGGGCCTACCCGGACGGTGAGTTGCTGATCCTCGGGCTTCTCAAGGGGAGCTTCATCTTTCTAAGCGACCTGGTCCGCAAGATCCAGCGGCCCATGCAGGTCGACTTCCTCGTGGCCAGTTCATATGGCGACGGGAAAGTATCGAGCGGTACGGTTTGCCTGCTCTACGACCCGAAGACCCGGCTCGAAGGCAAACATATCCTCCTCGTTGAGGATATTATTGATACAGGGAAGACCTTGCAGCGCCTGATGGTGCTGCTGGCCGCGCGGCACCCGCGGAGTCTCGCGATCTGCGCGTTACTCGACAAGCAACTGGCGTCCGAGCCGCGTCCGGAGCTCCGTTTCGTGGGGTTCCGGGCGCCACCGGCCTTTCTGGTCGGATACGGACTCGACCACGCCGAGAATTTTCGTCACCTCCCGTTCATTGCGGACCTGGAATAAATGGCAGACCGAATCCCAACCCGATCCCCTCGCACCAACTGGGGGAACTTCAGCAAGAACCTCGCTCTCTGGCTCGTCGTGGGCCTGTTGGCACTCGCCCTGTTTCAGATGATGAGCCGGCAGCGCAATCCGACCCAGGAATTCTCCTACACCGAGTTCAGCAAGCAGCTCGATCAGGGCAATGTGGCCCGGGTCGAAGTGTTCGACGGCAAGCGGCTGGAGGGAGATTTCCGAAACCCGGTGACCCAGGAAGGCCGTAGCGCCAAGAGCTTCCAGGTGCTGTTGCCGGTGGCCAACAGCGAGGTGTTCATCAAGCGGCTCGAAGACGCCAATGTCCCCATTCTGGCCAAGGAGCCAAAGGGCGGCATCACGGCCATCATCATAGCCGCGCTTCCATGGATCGTGATACTGGGCCTCTGGTTCTTCCTTCTGCGCCAGTTGCAGGCCGGTGGCAGCCGGGCCTTCGCCTTCGGTAAGTCCAAGGCCAAGCTCCTCGCCGGCGACACGCCCAAGGTGACCTTCGCCGACGTGGCGGGGGCCGACGAGGCCAAGGTGGAGCTCCAGGAGATCATCGAGTTCCTGAAGGACCCGCAGAAGTTCACCCGGCTCGGCGGCCGGCTCCCCAAGGGGGCACTGCTCATGGGCCCGCCGGGAACGGGCAAGACGCTCCTGGCCAAGGCCGTGGCAGGTGAGGCGGGCCGCCCCTTCTTCTCGATGTCAGGCTCGGACTTCGTCGAGATGTTCGTCGGCGTGGGTGCCAGCCGGGTGCGCGATCTCTTCGAGCAGGGCAAGTCGCATGCGCCCTGCATCATCTTCATCGACGAGATCGACGCCGTGGGGCGGCACCGCGGCGCCGGGCTCGGCGGCGGCCATGACGAGCGGGAGCAGACCCTGAACCAGCTCCTGGTCGAGATGGATGGTTTCGAGTCCAACGACGGCGTCATCCTGGTGGCGGCCACCAACCGGCCGGACGTGCTCGATCCGGCGCTGCTTCGCCCGGGCCGGTTCGACCGCACGATCGTGGTCGATGCGCCGGACGTGCGCGGCCGGGAAGGCATCCTCCGGGTCCACACCCGGAAGATTCCGCTCGCGGGCGACGTCCGGCTCGACGTGATCGCCAAGGGCACGCCCGGGATGGCCGGCGCCGATCTGGCGAACCTGGTCAACGAGGCGGCGGTGCTCGCGGCGCGGCGCAACAAGAACCTGGTGGACATGTCGGACTTCGAAGACGCCAAGGACAAGGTCATGCTCGGCGTCGAGCGGAGAAGTCTGGTCCTCACCGAAGAGGAGCGCACCCTCACGGCATACCACGAGGCAGGCCACGCCATCGTGGCCGTCAAGATCCCGGGAAGCGACCCGATTCATAAGGTCACGATCGTGCCGCGGGGACGCGCCCTGGGCCTCACCGCCTCGCTTCCGGAAGTCGACCGGCACAATTACAGCAAGGATTGGCTCATCGGCAGCCTGGCGATGTTCTTCGGCGGACGTGTGGCCGAGGAGCTCGTCTTCGGCGCCGACAAGATCACCACCGGGGCGGGGAACGACATCGAACGGGCTACCGGCCTCGCGCGCCGGATGGTCACCCAGTTTGGCATGAGTGAGCTCATCGGCCCGCTAGCCGTGGGAGACAAGGAACAGGAGATTTTCCTCGGCCGGGAGTTTGCCCAGCGGCGGGAGATTTCCGAACGCACCGCCCAGATGGTGGATGACGAAGTGAAGCGTCTGATCGACGAAGCCTACGCGCGTGCCAGCACGATCCTGAACGCGAATCGCGAGCTGCTCGATCGCATTGCCCAGGCGTTGCTCGATCGTGAGACCATCGACCGAGAGGACCTGGACCGACTGGTGAAGAACCAGCCGCTGGCGCCCCGCACCTTGCCTCCGGCGGAGCCGAGCTCAGCACCAAGCGGTCAGCCAGCCAAGCCCGGCGCGCCTCCCGCGCGCGCCCCGATCTTAGGAGCACCTCCGGCCGAACCTGCCGGCGCGTGAATGTCACGCCGCTGGCGCTTCACTCACCTCGGGCGGTGCGTGAAGCGCTCCGCTCCCATGGCTGGGAGGAAGCGCTAGCGGACACCGCCGCTGAAGGGATCCACACCTCAGCATTTCATCTTACCGGACTGGACCAGGGCGCAATCGAGGCTCTGGTCCCGTTCGCAGGTGGGCTGGGCCTCGAGGTGCTCACCGGGGAGAACTGGGCGATCCTGGCGGGCAGCAGGTCACGGCTTAGCGCACTGGCACGCCCGTGGACGGTTCCCCAGCCTCTCGCTCAGATCGCGGTAGGAATCGGGATGGCGTTGCCGCCGGCACCGGCGGCTTTGTGGCAGACTGCCCGCGGCTCCGTGTTTCTCGATCAGCCGGTGCTCGTTGGAATCCTCAATGTCACGCCCGACAGCTTCAGTGACGGGGGCCGCTTCGCTGGAACCGAAGCGGCCCTCGCGCACGCAGCGGAGCTGCTCGCCGCGGGTGCAACCATCCTCGATGTGGGCGGGGAGTCTACCAGGCCGGGCCGGACCGAGGAGGTGCCGGTGGAAGAGGAGCTACGCCGGGTCGTGCCGGTGGTAGAGGCTCTCGCCCGGAGGTATTCGGACCTGGTGATCTCCATCGACACGGTGAAGGCCGGCGTGGCTCGCGCGGCATTGGAGGCAGGGGCTGCTGTCGTGAACGATGTCTCCGCGCTCCGGCTCGATCCAGAGATGGGGGCCACGGTGGCGAGGGCGAAAGCGGGTGTCATCCTGATGCACTCCCGCGGCTCCATTCTCGAAGTCTCGTCCTACCGCCACACGGATTACGGTGGAGACGTGGTCGGAGGGGTGCTGACCGAGCTGAGAGATGCGCTGGACCTGGCGACGGCAGCGGGGATCGGCCCCGACTCGACCGTTATCGACCCCGGGTTCGGGTTCTCAAAAACCGCCGAGCAGAACCTGCTCCTCTTCGATCAGCTCCCCGCCCTCCAGGCGCTGGGGCGGCCAGTGCTTGTGGGGCCATCGCGCAAGCGCTTCCTCGGCTCGGTTACCGGGGTTGCGGTGGAGGAGCGCGACCGGGCCACGGCAACAGCCTGTGCCGTGGCGTACGAGCGAGGAGCCCGGCTTTTCCGGGTCCACGACGTCGCTGCCGCCCGCGAGGCGCTCGCGGTGGCCCGCGCGATAGGACAGGGGCAGTGAGCAACCCAGGCGTGGACCGTCCGCCCTACCGTGCCGCTCTCGCGGTCACCGCGATGGTACTGGCGGTCTTCGTCCTCACCCTGGCGCCGACGGTCACCTTCTGGGATGCCGGCGAGCTCATCGCGGCGGCCAAGACTCTGGGGATTCCGCACCCGCCCGGCACTCCGCTTTTTGTCATGATCGCTCATGTCTGGGCGAAGCTGCTTCCAGTCGGCGAATACGCAGTTCGGACCAATCTCCTCAGCGCGATCCTGAGCGCCTCGGCGGCGGGCCTGTTCTTTCTCGTTACCCACGAGTCGATCCGGCGGCTGACCAACGGCCTCGACAGCTCCACGACGCGACTGCTTTCTCTGGGCGGTGCAGCGGCGGCGGCGATGCTGGGCGCTCTCACCTTTACCAACTGG
>JBDTUV010000054.1:0-10215 GCA_040007575.1 Gemmatimonadales bacterium | reverse complement strand
CTCGTCGTACATCGCCTCCGCCTTCTCCGGATCTCCGGAGCGGATCGCCTCGGTGGCGCAGTGCTTCAGATGGTTGCGCAGCAGCGCCCTGCCGGTGCCGCGCAGCGCCTCCTGCACCGATGAGAGCTGCATGAGCACGTCGGCACAGTAGCGCTCCTCCTCGATCATCTTCTGAAGCCCCCGGACCTGGCCCTCGATCCGGCGAAGCCGGCTGCTGATCGAGCGCTTGATCGCCGGATCAACCGGGCTCCCCTGATGGTCCGTGCCTTGCGAAGCGCAGGCGCAGGCGCAGGGAGACGTCGTTTCGGCCGGCATAGGGACTCCTGTTGAACTGCGTGAACAGTGAACAGTGAAACAGGACTCATCTCTCCGCATTCACGCTGTATCTGCGAAGTCTCAGGCTATTCGACACCACGCTGACCGAGCTGACCCCCTCCTGACGACATATAGATAGGGGGTGGGGGTACTGTCAAGTCCTTGGGATTCATCGCGCTTCCGATGGCAGCAGCCTGCAAGAGACGCGGGCAGGACGCCATCCGCGGGGCATTCTCCTTGTTAGGCCGGCTCGACCGCCCTCAGCAAGTCTCTAGCCTGGAAACACTTGTGAGGACTGGGGGATGGGCATATCTCATGCCCTAACGGCTTCATATGGACCTCGGTGCGGCGACGGAATCGGCGGACGAACCACTCTCGACCCTGGGGAGTGAGCCGCTCGTTCCCATCCTTCAAGCCGGCGAGGGGCAGGTCGATCCGGCCGCGCTCGCCACCTGGCACCAGGCGCTATCCAACACGACCGCAATCGAAGTGCCCCATGACTTGATGGGTCTCTGGCTGTACCCATCGCAAGGCGGGATCGTCCTGCTCGGCCCCGAAGAGCTGGCTGAAGATGATCTCGCTGTTCCCTTGCCTTCACCCCATCTCAAGCCCGAACAGCTCGCCCTGGTCGAGGGTATCGTCCAAAACGCGGGGTACGCCTCGGCAACCTGCCTCCCCATCCGCTTCGGAAAGAGGGACGTCGCGCTCTTGCTGGTCGCCGATCTTCAGCCCGGGCGGTATGGGCCAGCCGAGCGGGTGCTGCTGCAGTGTATCGCCCAGCGGATTGCCCCGATGCTGGGGAGGATTGCGCGGCAATGGACGCCCACGGAGGGATCGACCTCCCGGCAGCAGGAGCGCATCGCCGGATTGCTCGAAGCAGTCGCGCACGCCAACGGCGATGGGGGAACCCCCCAGCGGTTTCTGGCAGGCGTGACGCGGGCGCTGGCCCCGCTCTTACCGCACGACCATGTCGAGCTGCTGGTGCCGGACCCCACCGGCGACCAGTACCTCCGCCTGGGCGACCATGCCGGGGGCCAGCTTTGGAGCGATCCGTCGCTGATCATCAGCCGGGAACACCTCGATATCGCGGGCATCTTCGACTCGCAGCCCAAGCTCCTGGTGTCCGATACCTACGAGGATGCCCGCTGGCCCCGGGGCTTTCTCACCGCCTCGGAGTCCAATGGAGCCGATGTGCGCTCCATCGTGGGCGCACGAATGGGTCTCGGTGGCGCTTCGGTGGCGTATCTCCTGGTCGGCAGCATCGGGCCGGAGCTGTACGGCGGGGACGATCTCGAGCTCCTGGTGCTGCTGGCTGGATTGATTGCGCCGCAGGTCGCCGGCTTCATCGGCCGGGCTGAGCTGCCTCGAGCCGGGCCGATCCCGGTGGCGCAGCCCCCAGCCCGTGACCCGGCGGCCGAGTCGTTCTTCCGCATTGCGAGCCTACTGGCGACTACCTCGGATCCGGCCACCGCCACCCGTTTGATTGCGGAGCAGGGCGCTGGACTCTTCCCGTTCGACCGATTGACGTTTGCAATCCGGCTCGCCGAGGGCGACCGGGTCATCCTGCTGGAGCCGGGCGAACGGCGCGCGCTTCCCGACCTTCCGCGGGTACACGTCACCGGAACAGCGTTGGCGCGCGTGCTACAGAGCGAGGTGGGGCATGCCTTTGGCCAGACCCGGGGAGAGAACCGGCTGATCGTGCCCTTGCGGGTGGCGGGGAAAGTCCACGGCGCTCTGGTCTTCAGCGCCCCGGTACCGTGCGGCCTGGCGGAAGCTCACCTCGATTCCGCCCAGCGGTTGGCCGACATCGTTGCGGCCCACCTCGAGTTGATTCGCCGGGGTGCCGCGGCCGAGACTCGGCCGGTACAGCCGGACACCGGGCGCACGGCTTTTCGGGCGCTGCCCGCTACCCCACCGCGGTCCTCGGCGCGAGGGTAGCGCCGCGCCGCCCCATCGCCCTTCGTAGCAGATAGGCTCCCAGCAGCAACAGCCCGAACATGCAGACGACGACCGGCCCGGTGGGAAGATCGTAGTGAAACGACACCCACAGGCCGAGCGCTGATGCCAGGGTCCCCGACAGCCAGGAGACGGCGGCCAGGGTGCCGTGGCGGCGAGTGAACTGAAACGCGATCGCCGCCGGGACCACCAGGAAGGAAAACACCAGCAGGACGCCCGCGATCGGAACCGAGAAGGTAATTACGATGCCGAACGAGAGATAGAACCAGAAGTCCCACCACCGGATCCGCCAGCCCTTCGCGATGGCGGTCTGGGGCTCGAAGGAGATGGTCAGGAAGCGCTTCCGCAGGGCCCAGTGAAAGATCCCCACAAGAGCATAGACCGCCGCGAGGCGGGCGATGGTCGGCCAGGTGACCCACAGGAGGCTTCCCACCAGAATGTCCTTGATCGCCTCCCCGCCCCGAGGCGTGCGGTCGGCCACCAGAATCGCCGCGGCCGATGCCATCACATACACCACGCCGATGATGGCCTCCTGCGGGACCGGCCCCTTCTCGGTGCTGCGGGTCATGGCGAACAGGGCCGCACCGATGGTGGTGAAGCCCAGCGCGTAGAGAAACGACTGCGGAGAGTCCGGCTGGCTGCCGGCCAGGATGGCGACCGTGGAGCCCAGCGCCGCCATCTGGGCCAGCGAAAGGTCGACGAAGATCACTTCCCGGGCGATCACGTGCAATCCGAGATACGAGTGGATCGCCACCAGCACCAGACACGCCACCAAAGGCGGCAGAAAGAGACTCAGGTCCATTTACCGAGCTCCACTCTTGAGGGCGACATCGCGAAACCCTGCCGCGAGGCCGTTGACCCAGCTGGTGACCAGGTCGAAGTAGCTGTCCACGCCGGGAGCGCCACCGGTGTTCTCCGGAACGACGACGGCCCGGGCTCCGGTGCGTTCGGCGACGTTCTCGATCTGCTTCCGGTCGAAATAGTTGGAGGCAAACAGCACCGGCACCTTGCGCTGCCGCATGAGGTCGATCACCTCCTGCACGTGTCTGGGCGTCGGCGGGATGCCGGGCTTCGCCTCGATGAAGGTGATGCAGTCGATCTGGAACCGGCGGCTGAAGTAAGCCCACTCCTTGTGATAGCAGGCCATTTCCTTGCCCCGAAACACCTCGCCCTGCTTGAGCCAGCCGCCCAACTGGTCCAGTAGCGGCTTGCCCTGGTATTTCTGGCGACCGAGGAAGTCCTCGAGCTTGCCGGTGCGCAGCAGCTCATAGGCGGTCGATGGAGTCAGCACCTTGACCAGCGCGGGCCCCATGGTGGCATCGAGCACCCGGTTCTCGAAATCCTTCTCTCGCTCAGCAAAGAAGGCCGAGTTGTCGGGCGAGACCTTCTGCAGTCCGGCCAGGATATTCCGGGCGATGAAGATTCCGTTCAGCGGATCGGTGTGGATGTGAGGATTGCCATCCACGTGGATATCACCGCCGGCACGGCTCAGCGAGGTGGGAACCTCCAGCAGGTCTATCCCGCGATAGGCGGCGACATAGCCGGGCGCGCCTTCGATGATCTTCCGGTTGCCGGCCCGATCGAGCAGGGCCGGGACCCAGAGCTCGAGGTCCATGCCGGTGGTGACGAAGAGGTCGGCGTCGCGCAGGATCCGCACGAAGCTGGGCTTCGGCTGGACGAAGTGGGGGTCCTCGTCGCCCTGCGCAATGGAGGTCACCGTACCCTTGTCGCCCACGATCTCGCGGGCGATGGCGCCGTAGGTGGTGAGGCTGGTGACAATCTTGACCGGCGGCGGGGCCGCGTCAGCGGGGCAGCGGGGCAGCGGGGCAGTTGGGTTACCGAGTAATCCAGCTGCAAGAAGCAAAGTTCTTACGAACATTGTCGTATCCTTTATAGAGAGTCGGTCATCCCGCCAGATCCTTCGCTGCGCTCAGAATGACATATTGCTGCCCCGCTGCCCCGCTGCCCCGCTGTCAATACGTCTCATGCTTGTGCGGTCCCATGGCCCATACGGCCTGGAACGTCAGCCTGTTGCGGCTGCCCTCGAGCTCGGTGTGGTGGTGCTCTCCCTCCAGGCGGAGGTACACGAACTCGCTCTGCCACCAGGTAATGGCGGGGGTGATCCGCCACTCGGTATCGGCGAGTCCTCGCGCCGCCTCGACGTAATCGTATCGCCCGCCCAGGATCCATCGCTGGCTGGTTCGCGCCTGCAGGTCCAGAAACGTTCCGTAGCGGTTGGTCGTGGTGCCGAGCTCGTTCGCGTGCAGCCGGTAGCCTTCGGCCCGGAAAGTGATGTCCCGGCGGGTTCCCGCATTGGGTGGCCGGTAGGTCAGGCGAAAGTCGGCTCCCACCACCCGGCTCCGGAGACCGGCGCCGTCGTTGTTGCCGCCCAGCCCGGTGAAGCCGATCTGCGCGTACGTGCTGCGGTTGAGCTGCAGGAAGTTCTGTAGCCGTCCCAGGAACAACAGTTGGCGGCTGCCCGCCAGCAGCGGATCGCTTTCGCCGGCGGTAGTCTGGAACCACACCTCGTGGGTCGCTCCGCCGATCGAAAACGGGAGGTTGGTGTAGAGGGAGAGGCCGACACCGGCGAGGCCGTCCGGGGCCAGGAAGCGCTGATAGACCAGGGGGTACTGGGTCTCCGGCAGGGCGTGCGCGTGCCAGCGGTTGAGGTCGCCCACCTGCTGGCGGAACTTGCCGAGGTCCAGGCGCAGGTGTCCGGGCAGGCCGGCGTAGTAGATGTATCCCTCCTCCACCCCAACGCCGTCCTCTCCCGCTGATAGAAAGATCTTGGTACTGGAGTAGGGGTCCAGCGCCGACTGGAAGGCGAACTCGAATTCATGCGCTAGCGCGTTGTTGCCCCGAACACCCTCTTCGGCCACGAGCCGGATATCACCGGTGGCGCTGATTTCTGGATTGAGCAGGTTGGCGCCCCGGGGCCCGCCCGCCGTCCTGGGCTCGGACTCGTTCGGTACTTTCTGAGCGGTGTCGGGAGTGTCTGATGGAGACGGAGTTTGTCCCGCGGCCTCCTCGGCGGCGGCCCGGAGCGCGGCCAGGTCGTCGGTCGAGTCCGCCGGCTGCGCCTGGGGCTGGCGCCCGCAACGGGCCGAGCGGATCTCCTCCACCCGCCGGTTGAGCCGGTCGAGCGTGGCGGCCAGGCTATCGACTCGAGCGTTTCCCGAGGGCTTCGATAGCGTGAGTCTCGCCGCGGCCGGGCAGAAGCCGTTCTCGAGCGAGTCGATCCTGGCTGACTCCGCGGCAAGACGGTGGCGCAGCGAGTCGAGTGAAGCGGGAGTCTGTCCCCAGGCTCGGGATCCCACTCCCAGGCAGCAGCCGACCGCTAGAAAGGCCGTGCGAGCACGGAAGTTCATGTTTCCTCCGATCGTGTGAGTGTCGCGCCGCGGGGGCGCGGCGGATCAGACGGATCGGAAGGAGGGCGGAGCTCGGGGTTGGGATGTTGCGCTGCGGTCTGCGGGGGTCGGCTGAGGGCGCTGCGGGCACGGTGGGGCGGGGCGCGTGACCGGCTGGACGCGGATGGCACTGTGCAGGGTGGCTACCGCGCCGGAGCCGGAGGCAGTGCGAGCCAGGCCACAGTGATCGGCATGGCTCAGACACCCGCCGGCCGGCTCGATGTGGATCTGGGAGCGGTCGGGATGCACGGCCGAGTGATACACCACCGCATCCAGGCTGGGCAGGCTGGTGCCGGCCGACAGGAAGACTGCCAGCAGGAGGAACGCCTTGAGCCGGAGGCAGCGGGCGCGATGCATGTGCTGGAGTATACTCAGGCTCGCTCTACTGCGGCGGCCCTCCGTACCGGGCCGTCGGTCGGAAGCAGGAACCAGAACGCCGTCCCCTTCCCGTAGACCGATTCCGCGCCGATGGCTCCCCCATGCATCTCCACGAACTTCTTGCACAGGGCAAGCCCCAGACCGGTGCCTTGCGCCCGCCGGCTGGGCGAGCTGTCCACCTGGCTGAACTCCTGAAACAGCTTGGACATGTCCTCCGGCTTGATCCCGATGCCCTCGTCGGTCACCGACACCCACACCACATCCTGGGAGACCAGCCGAGCCTGATCGCCGGACCGTTCTGCCGGTTGCCTGAGCGGGGCCCGGGTGCGCACCGCGGCCAGCGAGATCTTGCCGTCTTCGGCGGTGAACTTGGAGGCGTTGGACAGGAGGTTGAAGAGGATCTGCCGGATCCGGCCGCCGTCCGCTATGACCGTAAGGGCTGCAGGATCCAGATTGACGGTGCATTCCTGGCGCTTGGCGGTGCGCAGGCTCGCGGTGTCCGCGACGGCGTCTACGATCGCCTCACGGAGATCGGTGAGCGCCAGGTTCAAGGTCATCCTGCCGGCCTCGATCTTGGATAGATCGAGGGCGCTGTTGATCAGGGTGAGCAGGTGCTTGCCGTTCCGGAGCACGGCTTCGGTGAACTCCCGGTGCTGCTCGCTGAGCTCGCCGGTGCTGCCTTCCAGGGTCAGGTCGGAAAACCCGATGATCGCGTTCAGCGGCGTGCGCAGCTCGTGCGACATGTTGGCCAGGAACTCGTTCTTGAGCAGGGTGACCCGCTGCAGCTCCAGGTTCTTGGTCCGGAGGGCGAGCTCGTTGCGCCGGCTCTCCGCCAGGACCGAGGCCCGGTCCAGGCCTACCACCACCTGGTCGCCCAGGATCTGGAGCAGCTGCAGGTCGTGGTCGCTGAAGGGTTGGGCGTCGCGACGGTTGTAGACGCTCACCGTGCCGACCGTGAAGTCGGCCGAGCGAAGGGGGACGATGGCCGTGGTCTTGAGATGCACGGCGAACGCCGCCGGCTGGTGGCTGCGCGGGTCGGCATCCATGTCATCGGACATGAGTGGCGCATCATGACTGACTGCCCAGCCCAGGAGCGACTCGTCCACCGGGATCAGCAGGCCGACGGCGGGCTCCAACGCTCCGCAGGCGGCGATGACCTTGAGGAACCGTCCCTCCTCCACCACCAGCGTGACGGCGGCGCTGTCCGCCTCCAGCAGTTCGGCCGCGGACTGGGCCACTTCCATGACCAGGCTGTCCAGGTCGGCGCCGGCCAGCAAGGTACCGGCCAGATGGCGCAGCCGTTCTAACTCGCGGTTCCGCCGGTCCGCCTGCACCAGCGCCTTTTGAAGCGAGGTGTTCTGGGACTCCGCCAGCTCTTTGATGTGGCGGAACGTCACCAGCGTCATGAAGGTTGCTATCGAGGTCAGCAGCAGGCCGACGGCGTCGTTCTGCCGGACCAGCCACAGGCCGAGCCAGACGATGATGATCGCGACGCCGGCGATGGAGCCGGTATAGGAGAGCCGCCGCCAGTGGCGCTCGAGTCGGGCCGCGAGGCGGCGGGCGGATCGAAGGGTGACGGCCGTCAACTGTTGTCCGCCGTGAGGATCTCGTGGAACTCGGTCTCGCCGGTGCGCAGCATCCGGCTCAGGTAGGGACGGCAGAGACCGCACTGGGCCCCGCACCCAGTCTCGCGGACGAGATCGGCCAGATCCCAGCCGGATGCGGTGGCACGGACCAGCAACTCCTGGAAGGGGGTTGCCCGGCAGATGCAGCGTGACACGAGGACCGAGCTGGAACGACTGGTCAACACGCCTCCCGGGTCCCTAGGGGTTGGTGGGACGGATATCCAGCTCGCTCACCAGGGCCCGCTCCGGCAGCGTCAGAGTATGCAGGATGGTTGCCGCGACGTCCTCTGGCTGGAGGATCTTATGAGGATCCGACTTAAGCATCGGCTGGTCGCGCAGCAAACTGGTGTCCACCGAGCCGGGGCAGATGGCAACCACCCGGACGTTATCCTTTCTCACCTCGAGCATGAGGGAGCGGCTGAAGCCCAGGACCGCGTGCTTCGATGCGGTATAGGCGGTGCCGCCGGCGAATCCGTTGCGCCCGGCCAGGCTGGCGACATTGACGATAGTCCCCCGTTTCGCGCTCCGCATGGGGGCAATCACCGCCCGGGTCACCAGGAACAGGCTCCGGACGTTGGTGCTCATGGTGGTGTCCCACTCGTCCAGCGTCAGCTCCTCGAACGGCTTGGCGATGAGGACGCCGGCGTTGTTCACCAGGACCCCGATCGGGCCGAGGGCCCGGGTCACCTCGGCAACCATCCGGGCGACCGGCTCGGGCTGGCCCACGTCGGCCGGCGCTCCGGCCGCCTCGATGCCTTCCTTCTTCAGCTCATCCACCAGCTGGCGGAGTTTGGGCTCGGTGCGGGCGCACACGCCGACGCGGTAGCCGGCCCGGCCGAGGGCGAACGCGGTGGCTCGGCCGATGCCTTCGGTGGCGCCGGTGATGAGGGCGGTTTGGGGGGACGGGGGCATGCCGGAAGGTAAAAAGGTGAGCGGTAAGCGGTAAGCGGTGAGCGGAAGGTTGTCACCCTGAGGGAGCGAAGCGACCCAGGGGACCGAAGCTCAAACGTTACGCAGGCTTTATCACGTCATCGGAGTTTATGGCATAGGAAGCAATCACGCGCACTGGGCTCGCGGTCCGGAGATCCGCGGATAATCCAGAGGCCGGCCCTCATCGGCCGGCTGGGCGTCAACGCCCAAATAATGGTATTAGGCCGGCGTAAGCCGGCGTTTCGATTGCGCGTGAGGCGCTCGTTGACCCGGCCGCCTGGGTAACACCAACGATTGGCGCGCCATGTGCCACCACGCCCGCCTCCTGGCGGGCCTGCATGATTTCATTGCCCTGGCGGCGCACCCGGCCCATGAGGGCCGGGCTCTTGGGTATCACCGGTCCTCCGGACCGGATGTACCTAGGAGCTCTGGCGTGCTAGTTGTACCGCCGTACCACCGTACCGCCTTACCTTCCAGCATGGCTCTTCCTCTTCAACATCCCGTGATCCGCTCCAACCGCCGAGGACCGCAACCGCCCGATTCCAACATCTCATGGCGCGAGCGGCTCCAGGCCCTGCGGCACCTCCCCAAGCTGCTGCGTATGGTCTGGGAGACCAATCCCGCCTACGTGGTCGGGATCCTGGGGCTCCGGGTGGCCCGATCGGCCGTTCCGCTGGCGGTGTTGTGGGTCGGCAAGCTCATCGTGGACGAGGTGGTGCACGCCATCGCGATCCACCAGGCCGGTGGGCCGCTGCCGTGGACCCGGCTGGCGGTGCTGCTGGGGATCGAGCTGGCCATCGCGCTGGTGGGCGAGGGGCTGAGCCGGGTATCGGCCCTGCTCGAGAGCCTGCTGGGCGACCTGTTCGCCAACCGGACCAGCGTTCAGCTGATGCAGCATGCGGCCTCGCTCGACCTGGAGCAGTTCGAAAACGCCGAGATCTACGACAAGCTGGAGCGGGCCCGCCGGCAGACGGTGGGACGGATCGGGCTCTTTACGATGTTGCTGGCGACGCTGCAGGACCTCATCACCCTGGTCACCCTCAGCGTGGCCATCGTGGTCTACGTGCCCTGGCTCCTGGTGCTGCTGGTGATCGCGGTGCTCCCCTCGCTGCTGGGCGAGACCCACTTCGCCTCGCTGGGCTATTCGCTGCTCTACTCCTGGACCCCCGAGCGGCGCCAGCTCGACTATCTCCGCTACATCGGCGCCAGCGACATCTCGGCCAAGGAGCTAAAGCTGTTCGGGCTGTCCGACTTCCTGGTCGGCCGCTACGACCGGCTGTCACAGAAGTTCTACCAGGCCAACAAGTCGCTGGCGGTGAAGCGCAGCGTGGTCTCGACTCTGCTCTCGTTCGTGGGGACGCTGGGTTACTACGGCGCCTACGCCGTGATCATCTATCTGACGGTCGTCGGCCACCAGTCGCGAGCCGGGGTGTTCACCATCGGCGTGCTCACCTTCCTGGCCGGGTCGTTCCGGCAGAGCCGAGACCTGATCCAGCGGGTGCTGCTGTCTCTCTCCCAGGTGTTCGAGCAGAGCCTCTACCTGGACGACCTGTTCACCTTCCTGGACATCGAGCCCAGCATCCGGCCGGAGCCGGGCTCCCGGG
>JBDTUV010000053.1:0-10273 GCA_040007575.1 Gemmatimonadales bacterium | reverse complement strand
GGAGCGCACCGACGCCACCCCTCCCCCGGCAAGGACGCCGCCACCAGCCACGGCTCCAGCACCGGCAGCGGCACCCACCCCGGCTCAACCCGAGCCGGTGGCGGCAGCGCCACCGCGAGCCCAGCCCACTCCCGTGCCGAGCCGGCCCACGGGTTCTGCCGGGCGGTTCCGGGTACAGGTCACGGCTGTTCGCTCACCATCCGCTGCTGCCGCCGCCGCCGCGAGGCTCCAGGCGCTGGGCCTGGTCCCGGTGACTATTGAAGAGGGCGGACTCTTCAAGGTCAGGGTCGGAGATTACGCCACCCGGCCTGAAGCAGTGGCCGCACTGCCTGACCTCAAAGCCAAGCTCGGGGGCAGCCCATTCGTGGTCGCGGAGCCCTAAAGGCGGCCGCACGGTGCGGCGCCCTCGCGCTCTCCCTGCTGGTCCTCGGTTGCACCCCGAAGCCCACCCAGTCGCTTGTTGCCCCCAACCAGCACGATCCCTGTCGCTTGGTTGCCGACTCACCGACCCAGATCGATACCTTCACCGTGGCTCTGCTGGAGCCGGTGAACTCGGGCGACGCTACGTCGCCGGCCAACGATAGCGAGCGTCTCCTCTACCGAGCGACCTCCGACACCCCACTGCGACTCGACTGCCAGGGCCATGCCCTGCCCGGCTTCGCGAAGTCCTGGGAGAAGGATTCGACCAGCCGGACCTGGACTCTCACGTTGAATGATCGAGTTCGCAGCGCTGACGGCTCCCCCATGACCGCGCGAGATGTCGCGGCCTGGTGGAACGAACGTCTGCCGGTTGAGGGAGCGATGGCTCTCCAGCCCGCGGCTGCCTTGGACGACCGCCGGATATCAGTCTCCCTGAGCGGGCCGCAGGACTCGGTCCCGACTATGCTCGCTGATCCAGCATTCTCCCTGGCGATCGACCCCACCCAACGTCCGTCGGGGGTGAAGTTCGAGCTGGAGGCCGGTACGGATCCGCGCGACGCGCTCGACCGCGGGGCCGATCTGGTGGTTACGCGCGACCCTGCCCTGGTGGACTACATGGCGGGACGGACTGAGTTCACCACGTTCCCCCTGCCGTGGAGCCGCACGTATGTCCTGGTTCAGCCGGCGGCCGCTCAGCCGATCGAAGCGGTGAGAGGGGAGGCGGAGCGCCGGTCGCTAGCGCGTGACGCAGTCAGCGCCGACGCGCGCGCCGCCGAGCCGCCTTTCTGGTGGGGTGAGGTGGCCGCATGTCCAGCCCGGCTCGCTTCCGGGCCAACCCCCGGATCCTCACGGGTCGCGTACGTTCGCGGCGATGAGGTGGCCCGAGGCCTGGCCGAGCGCATTGTCGCGCTCGCGGGGTCGGGCACCCGATTGAGCGCTGCTGCTCTGGAGCCGGCGGACTTTGCGATGCTGCTCCAGACCGGCTCGGACCAGGCGTTTGTTGTAGCGCTTCCGCGCCATACGCTGACCCCCTGCCGTGAGTCGGCCGCCTGGCCTGCCGGAGTGCGAATCCAGCCGTTGATCGACACCAGGGCTCATGCAATTGTCCGTAAGGGAGCGCCGCCGCTTACGGTCGAATGGGACGGCACCGTTCGAGTGGTTCCGCGATGAGCTTCCGCACCCGGCTCTTCCTTGGGATTCTGGTTGCCGTTCTCCTGCCGCTCGGTGCCCTTGCCTACGGCGTGCGCCGGGAGATGGAGCGGCGTCTCACTGCCGAGTACGAGGGAAGGGTCGGATCGATGGCCGGGGTCATCGAGACCGACCTGGTGAGGGAAGGCGCAACCGTGGGAACCCGGCTCAGGGCCCTCATCTCTGATCTGTCTCGGGACAACAGGTTTCGCCTCGCTGCGCTGCAGGGCGAGCCCGCCTCTCGACGCTACCTGCTCGACTATGCCGGTAACGCGATGAGGCTGTCGGGTCTCTCGATGCTGCAGATCCAGGACAGCGCGGGGAGAATTCTCAGCTCCGGACATTTCCGGAACGAGTTCGACCAGTTGCAGCCGGAGTTACCCGCGCTCCTCGCCCAGGCTCCCGGCACCATGGCGCTGGTGCAGACCCGCACCCCCGAAACACCGCTCCTGGCGCTCGCACGGGTAGACTCGTTCCGGGTCGGGGGGCGGCGGTTCAGCGCGGTCGGCGGTGTCCCGGCCGAGGCCCGGCTGCTCGATCGCCTGGTTCGGGACCGCGACCTCGATGTTGACCTCGTCTATCCCGGTCGAGAAGCGGCATCGCACTCCGGGGCGCGGGTGCTCCGCGAGATCCCGCTGCCTTACCTGGATCTTCTGAGTGGAAATCGGGTAGCCCTGGACACGGCCCGCTTCGTGGTCACCCAATCACTCGGCACCCTCCAGGCTCTACAGCGAAGCGTGGATCGCTGGTTCCTGCTGGCTTTGGGTCTCACCGTGGCGGCGGCCCTGGCCTTGGCGGGCTGGCTCTCCTCCCGCATCAGCCGGCCGCTGCGGGAGCTGGCCCAGAAGACATCGCAGATCGATCTGGACCGGCTGGACCAGAGCTTCGAGAGCGAGCGCCAGGATGAGATCGGCGCACTCACCCGCCTGCTTGGCGGCATGACGGAACGCATCCGGAACAGCTCAGCCAGGCTGCGCGAGGCGGAGCGCAGGGCCGCTGTCGGCGACCTGGCGCGTCAGGTCAATCATGACATCAAAAACGGCCTCGCCCCGATCCGAAATGTCCTCCGCCACTTCTCACAGGTGGCCCGGCAAGAGCCGGCCCTCCTGCCGGCGGTGTTCGAGGAGCGGAGGGGCACCCTGGATTCGAGCGTGGAGTACCTCGAGACGCTGGCTCGAAACTACGCCCGGCTCTCGCCAACCATCGAGCGCACGCCGTGCGACGTGAACGCGGTGGTAGAGGAAGTCCTCCGCAACACGGCGGCCGACGGCAGAGTGCTCCACACGAACCTGACCGAGCGGCTCCCGCCGGCGCTCGGCGACGCCCTGATGCTTCGGCGAATACTCGAGAACCTGGTGGGTAACGCCGTGGACAGCCTCGGAGGCCGCTCCGGCGCGGTCACCGTGACCACCGAGTCGGCCGGTGGTGACGGCGAGCCGCCCAGAGTGAGGGTCGTGGTGGCGGATACCGGTGCCGGTATGTCCCGGAAGGAGCTGGATCATGCCTTCGATGACTTCTACACCACCAAGACGGACGGGACCGGCCTTGGCCTCTCGATCGTGAGGCGACTCATTCTCGACCTGAACGGCACCCTGCGAGTGGAGACCGAGCCCGGTACCGGCACCCGCTTCGTGGTCGAGCTGCCCGCCGATCATCCAGGAGCGCCGCCGCCCTCATGACACTCGTGCTCGTGGTGGATGACGTACCCAACCTGGCCCAGCAGTACGCCTACGACCTGAAGCGGGTCGGAGGCTACGACGTCCTGACCGCGGCCAACGGCAGCGAGGCGCTGGACCTCGTCACCCGCTCCGGCGTGGACTGCATGATCCTCGACCTCGAGATGCCCGGGATGGACGGCTTCGGGGTGTTGCGGGCGATGAGCCAGCAGGGCAGTGAGGTGCCGGTCATCGTCTATACCGGCACCGGTGACTACGATCGCTGCATCCAGGCCGTGCAGCTCGGCGCCTATGGCTTCATCGACAAGGCGGAGCCGATGGAGCGGGTGGTCCGGGAGGTCGAGGCCGTGCTGGAGCGAAAGCGGCTTCGGGCCGAAGTCGCCTCGCTTCAGCGGCAGCTGGGCGAAACCTCACTGATGGGCGATAGCGCGGCCATTCATCGGCTCCGTGAAGCCATCGCCCGGGTGGCGCCGATCCCAAGTCCGGTTCTGATCATGGGAGAGAGCGGTTCCGGCAAGGAGCTCGTCGCGCGCGATCTGCACCGGCTCGGCCCGGGCCCAGGGACACCATTTGTCGCCATCAACAGCGCGGCGCTTCCCGAGAGCCTGGTCGAGAGTGAGCTCTTCGGTCACGAGCGCGGGGCGTTCACCGGTGCTGCAGCCACACGAAAGGGAGCCTTCGAGTCGGCGGAGCGGGGAACGCTGTTTCTGGACGAGATCGGCGAGCTGCCGCTCGCGGCTCAGGCCAAGCTCTTGCGCGTTCTCGAAGAGCGCAAAGTCACCCGCCTCGGCGGCAATCGCTCCATATCGGTCGAGGCCAGAGTGGTCGCGGCCACCAATCGGGACCTGGAGGCAGAAGTAGCCGCGGGCCGGTTCCGCCAGGATCTCTACTTCCGGCTCAGCGTTCATGTGCTTCGGGTGCCGCCGCTGCGGGACCGGCTCTCCGACGTTCCCGAGCTGGCGTCGGCCTTCGTCGCCGCCATCTGTGAACGGTTCCGCATTCGGCCCAAGAAGCTCTCGGGTGACGCCCTCGAGCTGTTGATGGGCTATGACTGGAGCCGCAACAACGTGCGCGAGCTGCGGAACGTCATCGAGCGAATGATCATCGCGGCCGATGGCGAGGTGCTTCGCCCCGAGCACGTGCCGATCGAGCTCCAGGAGCAGAGCCAGACGCGGGTGCGGCCGGGCTCCGGGGGTCGCGACTTCCACGCACTCAAGGCCGAGGCCGAGCGCCAGATCGTGGTCGCGGCCCTGGAGCGGAACGACTGGCATATCACTCGTACTGCCGACGAGCTGGGCCTGGCCGATCACGCCAGCCTGCTCAAGATCATGCGGCGACTGGACCTCAAGAAGGAGTGACGCCGACCAGAGCTGCACGTGTCCGCCCGGACACGTGCAGCCGCCTCCACCGTGTCCGCCGGAACACAACCGCTGGCTCCAGCCCCTCGATCGCTCTGACTAACATCTTGCAGCACAACCTCCTCTGAGAGTCTCCTCCGTCGCTTGGGGTGTGGCCGTCCGCTTGCCTTGAGTGCTGCCGTCCACCGGCCACTCACGGCGCTGAGGCGCCACACCGAAGGAGGAGCTCCATGTCCCGCACGCTTGCACGTTATCCGCTGCTTGTCATCTCCACCCTGATCCCTTTTGCCGCGGGCTGCGGTCGCTCGGATCAGGCGAAGATCACCTCCACATCCGCCGGCGCCACGCCGACAGAATCAGCCGTTTCGCCGACCTCGGCGGGTGCCGAGACGCCGGGCGCAGTCACGGCAGTCTCGTACGAGAAGGCCGAGTCTGCTTTTGGCGCGGGACGCTACCCCGAGGCTGCCGAGCTCTTCACCGCGTACACCGCGACTCATCCAGAGAATCCGTGGGGTCAGTACATGCTCGGCATGTCGGCCTGGAAGACGGGTGAGTCGGAGAAGGCCTTGAACGCGTTCGACCAGGCACTTCAGCTCGATCCCAATCACCGGAAGAGCCTGTTCAACTCCAGCCGCGTCTTGCTGGAGAGCAGCCACACGAAGGAGGCGCTGGAGCGGATCGAGAAGGCTCTTGCGTTGGAGCCGATGTCGAACGAAGGGCTGCGTCTGCTTGGCCGGGCGCGGTACGAGTTCGGAGATGTGGATGGGGCGATCGAGGCCTATCGTCGGGCGCTCTCTATCGATGAGCGGGATGTCTGGTCGATGAACAACCTGGGACTGATCTACATCCAGCAGGATCGCAGCCCGGAGGCGCTGGCGCCGCTGGCCCGTGCAATCGAGCTCAGGAGCAACGCCCCGGTCTTCCAGAACAACCTGGGCACGGCGCTGGAGCGGTCCGGTTACCCCACGGCTGCGGCACAGGCATACGAAGCCGCGATCGCGGTGGACAGCACCTACGCCAAGGCGTCGGTCGGGCTCGCCCGGGTCACCAGCGGAGATCAGAACCCGGAATCCACCCCGGTGGACCTGGCCACGCTTTCCAGCCGGTTCCAGGCGGACATCGAGACCTGGCGTGGAGCGGTGGTAGTTGACTCGAGCAGCGTGCCGGTGGCGACAGTGAGTGACTCGAGCACCGCGTCAGTGGACTCGGTGAGCGATTCGGTTCTGGTGTCGGGCAGGATGGTGAGCGATTCCCTGGAGGAGTGCGAATCGGAGGAGGACAACAAGTAAAGGCGGCTCTAATCGACTGAGGGCACGCATGCGGAAAGGGGGTCGGCGTAGAGCCGGCCCCCTTTTCGTTTCACCCTTCGGAGGATTCCTCTTCGACGGGAGCGGCCGCGTCCAGCACCCGGCGTAGCTCTCGCTCGTCTTCGGGCGTCAGCGGTGGCGCCCCGGCCGCCTGCGACTGGAGGAGCGCGCCGAGGAACACGCCGTAATCCTGCCGGGCACAGGTGGAGCACAGACTCCGATCGTAGAGCTTGTCGCTCAGGCGCTGGGTCTGGAAAATCTCGGCCTCACGTTCACCGCAGCGTTGACACAGCATGTCGCAATATACCCGGTCGATCGTGGCTCAGACGCTTTGTGTAGCAAGGGCCGTAGCGCCTACGCCTGCCCCGCTGCCCCGCTGACAGCGGGGTGGCCGGTTACGGTAAAAGAAAACTCTGGTCCTTCGGGCGCGTCTTCTCGATGGTACTTCGTCACCAGCTGCTCCAGGGTATCGGCCAGCTCGTACGTGAAGGCGTGCTGCTCGGCCGGGCTGGCAAACCGGACGTCGGTTTGAATGGTGAGCGTGGCAAGCCGCTTGTCCGTTCGATCGGCCGTGTGTCTGAGCGCGCTGACGTCCCTGATCATCCGAGCGGCCACGGCGATGAGATAAGTAGAGGAAAACCTGTCGCCGACCTGCTCCGGGTCTACCGCAAGCGCGCCGAGCGCGCTGGGGGAAATTACATAGGTGCGAGCTGTCGCCTGGACGACCCGCTCAACGCAATTGCGCCGGCGCCGCTCCTCGATGAGGCCGACCAGGCCGTCGGCCTCGAGCTGGCGCACATGGTAGTTGACTGCTTGCCTGGGGAGTTTGAGGCGGCGGGCCAATCCTGCCGCCGAGTCGGGCTCGACTAGCTCGTTCAGGAGCCGGTGCCGGATGGGGTCGAGCGCCGAGGCTGCCTGGTGCGCGTCCTCGATGACCTCTAGCGCTGCTATGGGCATGGCGCTTCCTGGCTGGACGGTGGTCGCAGGGACCACCAAGATGGACTAGACAAAAAATACTGTCAAGTCCATTCTGCCGATTGGAGCACAGATCTACAAGCCCATCCCGCCTCGATTCGCCATGATGTAGATAACTACGAAGCACGGAAACCCGTCAAAAGGCATGTGAAACGTCTGTTTGGGTGCTCTTTATCTCGTTTTCAGCGCATTATTGGTGTTTCGTGACTATAGGCCTGGTTTATCAGGTCGATGTCGGCCTGCCGAACATGATGGAGCCATAGCCGAAGGTGAGCAGGGCGTAGATGGCGACGGTAGACCAGCCAAACTGGTTCACCAGACCCCAGAACTGTCCGGTGAGCGCTACCACCAGGGCGACCACAGAGCCGATGAAAGAGCCGATCACCACACCGCGCTGGGTTCTCGGATCTCCGACGTCGCGGATGAGGTAGAGCACGAGCCCGACCTGCACCAGCGCCGCCCCGAAGAAGCGGGCCATCAACACGACCGCCGGATCGGTGGATACCCCATACAGCGATAACATGGGTCTCGGCACCAGAAGGAATCCGAGGCCGAACACGAGTCCGAGGACACCAGCTATGAGGAGAAGGGTGCGGAGTGGCATCAGGGTCTCCTTGTCGGTGAGGGCCGCCTGGTATCAACCAATGCTAGCCGTGAACACGTGCTCTGGATGCTTGAAGGTTTTGAACTCCAGGGCGTTGCCGCTGGGGTCGATGAGGAACATGGTGGCCTGCTCCCCGGGCTGACCGGGATAACGGATCCGGGGCTCCAGCACGAAGGGGACTCCGGCGGAGCGGATCCGGTCCGCCACCGATTCGAATACCTCCCATGGGAGCAGCGCACCGAAGTGAGGCATGGGCACGGGAACGCCTTCGACCAGACCGCTGTTCTCCGTTGGTATGGGTCTGCCGCTGTTATGGGCGGATATCTGATTGCCGAAGAAGTCGAAGTCGACCCAGGTTTCGGTGCTCCGCCCTTCTCGGCAGCCCAGGACGTCGCCATAGAACCGGCGGGTCGAGGCTAGATCGCGCACGAAGAAGGCGAAATGGAAGGGCTGAGGCATCGGGGTAAGCATGAAGCGAACACTCATGTACCGCAACTAAGGGACTGTTCATGACCAGCGTCAACACGACTTCCGGCGTTCCCGCCGCCGCCGCCGGCACCATCACACTGGGCGGAGACATGACGGTCAACCGCATGGGTTTCGGGGCAATGCGGCTCACCGGCAAAGGCATCTGGGGCCCACCCAAGCATCCCGACCAGGCCGTGCGCGTACTTCAGCGCGCCGTCGAGCTGGGGGTGAACTTCTTCGACACCGCCGACTCCTACGGACCGCACGTGGCCGAAGAACTCATCGCCGAGGCGCTGTATCCCTATCCCGGACTGGTCATTGCCACCAAGGGCGGGCTCGAGCGCCCCGGTCCGGACCAGTGGGTCGAGAATGGCCGGCCCGAGTATCTCCGCCGCCAGCTCCAGGGCAGCCTCGAGCGGCTGCGGGTGAAGCAGATCGATCTATGGCAATTGCACCGCATCGACCCCAAGGTCCCGGCCGAAGAGCAGTTTGCCGCCGTGCGCGAGTTTCAGGTCGAGGGGCTGGTCCGCCACATCGGGCTCTCGGAGGTCTCCGTGCCCGACATCGAGAAGGCCCGGAAGTTCTTTCCCGTCGTCTCGGTTCAGAACCGCTACAACGTGACCGACCGCAAGTGGGAGAAAGAGGTCGAATATTGCGAGCGAGAGGGCCTGGCGTTCATACCGTGGTTCCCGCTCTCGGCCGGAGCGTTGGACAACCCCACGCTCCACGAGATAGCCGCGCGCCATGGGGCCACGGTCTATCAGATAGCGCTGGCCTGGCTGCTGGAACACTCGCCGGCGATGCTGGTGATCCCGGGGACTCCGTCGGTGGAGCACCTGGATGAGAATATCATGGCCACCGAGATCAGACTGACCAAAAAAGATGTGCAGGAATTGGACAAGCTGGGTAGATAACACCACGAATCAGAGACGCTTACCAATAGTTCTTTCCCGCCCTGACCTTGGAATGCGACAGCTGTAGATCCTCGCTGTCGCAAGTCCAGGCGACTTTGCTTCCTCTTCTCTCATATCAATTGGGTGCACCACAGACTAGGTATTGACTGTCACACCTACCAGTTAAGCTCCCACGTGGCCGGGCGCGGATCGCGAAGCCCGGACGAACGTGTTGTATTGATCGTGAAAAGCCGTGCCCCCGTCGGGCAAATTCACCACGGAGACTTAATGAATGTATTACAACGTGTAGGCGGTAGTGTGCTCCTCGCGCTGTTGGCCTCGGCGTGTTCTGAGCAGAGCATCACCGATGTATCTCGCGAGAAGGGCCTGACCCGCCTCCCGTCGTTCCTGGCGGCGAACGCGTCGGTCGTGATCCACTTCGAGCCGTTGGAGAGCGGGTTGTTCTATATACCCGGGACAATCCATCTCCAGGACGATTGGTCGAGCGCCGGGTCGTTCGATCACTTCGTGGTCGTGAACGCTGCCGCCATCCCTCCTTACAGCTACCCCACGTTCGGGCTGCAGAGCCTGCGGATATCGAATGCCATCACCAGCGGGTCATTCGGGGATCAGACGTTCTCCAAGAGAACGCCCAATTATGCCGGCGAGACCACATCGGATTGCTCTATTTACTGCCTAGGCACCCGGCAGAGCCATTTCGAGGTGGAGCAGGACTTCGCCTCGACCGTACCGGCAGCGGAACAGCCGGGCTTGGCAGTAACCGTCAGTCCGGATCGTGGCGACGGGTCGCGTATGAGCTTCGTCCGGCTGAGAGACACACCGACAGGTCTCGCCGTCGACTTCGTGGACGTGCAGGGCGTCGACCGGATCCCACCTGCCTGCGGGGAAGCCAACTTCGTGGAGGCCACGGCGGTGGCTAGCGGCCTGAACCGGGCCGTCCCGCACACAATTAAGATCACCATGGATCTGCTCGAGGGGCCGAGCAACGACATCGTCAGGGTGTACGTGGATGGCTCACTGAGGCATACCGGCACCAGCTGGGAAGACTACTTCCGCTATGACTGTGAGGCCATCGCCCACCTCGGCAATCCGCCCATTGTCAATCGCATCCTCTACCGCACTGGCGGCACGGCAGTTCCTACGAACCTGGGGCATGGCTTCGTGTTCGACAACCTCAGCCTGGGGACGGCCAACGCGGTTGCGAAAGACGACTGCAAGAACGGTGGCTGGCAGTCAGTCACCAGAGCCGACGGCAGCCCGTTCAAGAACCAGGGCGACTGCATCCAGTACACCAACAAGGGCAAGTAGTTCGGCAATCGTCTGCATTCAGCCAGACATCAAGAGGTCTGGAGCGCGCCCGGCT
>JBDTUV010000052.1:0-10420 GCA_040007575.1 Gemmatimonadales bacterium | reverse complement strand
CAGCCACCCGCACGACAATAGAGGACTCAGTGCCATTCAGCAGTTTGAAGCTTCATCCCGACCTCCTGAAGGGAATCAAGGAGCTTGGGTTTACCCGGCCCACCCCGATCCAGGAGGCCGCAATCCCCCCGGCCCTCGCCGGCCGGGATGTGCTGGCATGCGCGATGACGGGCAGCGGGAAGACCGCCGCGTTTCTGCTTCCCATTCTGCACAAGCTGATCGGGCGGCCTCGAGGCGTGACCCGTGCCCTGGTGATCACCCCGACGCGGGAGCTGGCGGCCCAGATCCTGGAGGACCTGAACGACTTGTCCGTGCACACGCCGATCACGGGTGCTGCCATCTTTGGCGGCGTCGGGATGGGACCGCAGGAGCACGCCTTCCGCAGTGGTGTGGACGTGCTGGTGGCGACTCCCGGGCGGCTGCTCGACCACTTCAGAATGCCCTACGCCAAGCTATCGGGTGTCGAGCACCTGGTGCTGGATGAGGCGGATCGTATGCTGGACATGGGCTTCCTGCCGGACATTCGGCGAGTGCTGCGGCACCTGCCGCAGAAGCGGCAGACGTTGTTCTTCAGCGCCACCATGCCGGCCCCGATCGTCACGCTCACCCGCGAGATGCTCCGCAATCCTGAGTCGATCCAGCTGGACCGGAAGCCGGCACCGGCGGTAGGAATCACCCAGGCGGTCTACCCGGTGCCTCAGGAGCTCAAGTCCGCCCTTCTGGTCGCCCTGCTTAAGCGGGGGGAGATGCAGGAGGCGCTGGTCTTCACCCGCACCAAGCACCGGGCCAACCGGCTGGCCGACTACCTGGCGCGGCATGACATCAAAGCCGAGCGGATCCACGGCAACCGCTCTCAATCGCAGCGCACCGAGGCCCTGGCCGGCTTCAAGAGCGGCAAGTACCGCGTGCTGGTGGCCACCGACATCGCTGCCCGGGGAATCGACGTCGAGGCGCTCGGCCACGTGGTGAACTTCGACGTGCCCATGGCCGCCGAGGATTACATTCACCGGGTAGGGCGGACCGCGCGGGCGGAGTTGACGGGCGACGCCTTCACGCTGGTGTCGCCGGAGGAGGAGGGCGAGCTTCGCAGCATCGAGCGGGTGGTGGGCAAGCGCCTCCCCCGGGTCACCGTTCCGGACTTCGATTACAAGGCCAAGCCGGAGGCCCGGTTCGAGGTGCCGCTGGCAGAGCGGATCGCCGCCATTCGGGCAAAGAAGGCGGAGGATCGCGCCCGGTCGAAGGCGAAGGAAGCGCGTCGCGCGGGGCAGGGGACCCGTCCTCCGGATCTCCAGCCGTCCGCACGGCCAGGCCAGCGGGGCGGGAGGGGTCGTCCGAGGAATGGGGGCTCTCCGCGCTGAGGGATGGAGAAACCATGGATCAAGTGACCATCAATTACCAAGGAAAGCAGGTCACCGCCTCGCTGAGCGAAGGCCAGACCATGTCCGGCCAGGTGCTGCCCAGCCAGCAGGCCCCCCTGTGGCACGTGACCATCGCGGGCACAGCATTGACGAAGTTCCCGGCCAGTGCCGCGGACACGGAGGAAGTAGTCAGGGAGCGGGTGCTTCGCTGGCTCCAGGAGCACCCCGACATGCTCGATCGTGATCAAATCGTGCTCGGAGGGGGATGAACGCGATTAGATTGCTTCAGCGCGGCCGTGGCCCGCGCTTACATCATTCCAAGCGAGTTCTCTGTGAGCACTCATAAAGTCGAGCAGCGCCGTCTCAGTCATCGTGGCCGTGAATTTCACTTCGTATCTTACGACGCCCAGATAGCCAACGAACGCCGCGGGGTCGAAGCGGTACCGCCCATGTGGTACCTCATGAATGAGGGCAAGCGCCGGCCGGTCTTACCCCACGTCCCGGGGCAGGAGCTCGTGGAGCTGGATGACGCGCTCCTTCGGTGGGTTGACGAGCAGGTCTTCGGGACCAAGGCCCCCTTGCTCCAGCGCCAGCGGAAGTAAGACACGGTCCAATCCAAGGAGGCTCGCACACGTTGTTTGATGCGCTCAACCCGGATTCTCCCGCGTTCTGGTACCGCCTCGGCACCGCCATCCTCTGCGGCGGTATCATAGGCCTCGAGCGCCAGCTTCGGGGCAAGGCCGCGGGCATTCGCACCAGCATTCTCATATGTCTCGGCACCACTGTATTCGTCAGTTTAGGAGCATCGTTCGGGGGAGAGCGGGTAGACCCCACGCGGGTGCTGGCCCAGGTAGTCACCGGAATAGGGTTCCTGGGTGGCGGAGTGATCCTGGCTCGTGAAGGCGCCATAGTCGGCGTGACCTCGGCGGCCGTCATCTGGGTCCTCGCCGCGCTGGGCTCGATGATCGGGCTTGGCCATCTCGCTGCTGCCATCATACTCACCCTCATCACTGTTGCCCTCCTGCTTGGTGTCGAGCTTCTCGAATCGGTCTTCCGGCGGCTCCGCCAGGGGGCTCACGAGCGGGAGATGTCCAAGATCGAGCTGGAAGACTGACGGGGAACACTCAATGTTTCGCGCAGCCCTACTGCTCCTGGTCCTGGGTGCCTGTGTCGACCGTCCGGTGCGGGATGGTTCCCCGGCCCTGACGCTCGCTCGTGATTCCACCGACAGTGCTTTCGCGCTGGTCCAGGCCCGGGGTCACGCGGCCATGGGGGTAGATCAATACACCTCCGCTCACCGATTCGAGCCGCTGGCCGACGGGGGCCGCATCAGTCTTCAGCGCGACCCTCGCGACTCCGCCGGCGTAGCACAAATCAGATCTCACATGCGCGGGATCGCCGAGGCGTTCGGGCGTGGTGACTTTGCTCTGCCGGGCTTCGTCCACGACCGTGACGTGCCCGGCACGGCGAGAATGGCTGCCCGCCGGTCCCGGATCACTTACACCGCCGACACGCTATCGGGCGGCGGGCTGGTGCGCCTCCAAGCATCGGATTCCTCGGCCATCGCCGCCATCCACGAGTTCCTGGCCTTCCAGCGGCAGGATCATCGCTCCACCAGCCACGGAGCCGGAAACTGAGCTCCTCCATGCTGCTGCAGTCGGTCGCCGCCATTCTCGACCGAGACCTGCGTACGCTCGGCCGGGAGGTCGAGGCTTACCCCGATGACCGAACGCCGTGGCAGCAGGTGCCCGGCATCTCCAATGTGGCCGGCACTCTCGTCCTGCACCTCGCGGGAAACCTGCAGCACTACATTGGGGCCCGGCTGGGCCGGACCGGGTACGTCAGGGATCGCGCCGCGGAGTTCGCCCGCCGGGATGTGCCCAGGTCGGAGCTGCTCCGGCAGATCGAAGCGGCGCGTGCGGCCGTAAAGGCCGCATTGTCCGGGCCTGTTTTGCCGGATCCCGATGCCGATTTCCCCGAGGTAATTGCTGGGAAGCGAGTGGCCACCGGCGACTATCTCGTGCATCTCACCACCCACTTCACCTACCATCTGGGCCAGATCGACTACCATCGCCGGGTCGTGACCGGCGCCGCTTTCGCGGTGGACGCCATTCGACCATCTGAATTGAGCTCAACGCGATGATCCTCTTTCTTCTCCTGGCGCTTGCGGCCGGTGTCCTCCTTCCGGTGCAGGCCGGCGTCAATGCTCAGCTCAGGTCTGCCCTCGGCTCGCCCGTAGCCGCCGCCCTCGTCTCCTTCCTGGTCGGTACCGCCGGATTGGCGGCAGTCGCTGTTTTGCTGCGAACGCCTTTGCCTCTGGGACGCGCCTGGGCTGCCACCACTCCCTGGCAGTGGAGCGGCGGCCTGATCGGCGCGGTCTATGTGCTGGCTGTCATCGTGCTGGCGCCACGGCTCGGTGCTGCGACTCTCATTGCCGCGGTTGTGGCCGGGCAAATGATCACGTCGCTGGTGCTGGACCAGTACGGGCTGGTCGGGTTCCCGGTCCATCCGCTGACGCCGGTCCGTTTCCTGGGCGTTGCCCTGGTAATCGCAGGCGTGATCCTGATTCAGCGTTGAGTCGCCCACCCTCCGCGCCTCCCAAAGCGACATGACGGTCAAGCGAGAGGCACTGGTGCTGGTCGGGCTCGTCCTGGCGGTGGACGCGGTCTTCATTGCGGTGTATCTCGGGGCGGGAATCGAGCGGGCGTCGGACAGTCTAAAGGTCGGCTTCACGGTGGTCTGGACCGCCATCAACCTGGCAGTGGTCATCCGTGGCCTTACCCGAATCCGGAGCGCGCGGGTGAATCGGCCCGACCGGCCTTCGTAGCTTGCGGCCAATCGGATCAGCCACGCCTCTGGGCGTCACCTGGGACGGGCAGGGAACTACCTTCGCGATCTTCTCCAGGCACGCCACCCGGGTGGAGCTCTGCCTATTTGCCCATCCGCAGGACTCAGCCGAATCCGCGCGCATCGAGCTGCAGTGCACCGGAGATGTCTGGCATGGGTACTTGGCCGATGTCCGGCCGGGGCAGGCCTACGGGTACCGGGTGCATGGCCCCTATGCTCCCGCCATGGGTCACCGTTTCAATCCAGCCAAGCTCCTGCTCGATCCCCGCGCCAAAGCCATCAGCGGCACGATGGAGTGGAGCGACGCTCTGTCAGGATATCTGCTTCGAAGCACCGATCCCGATCGCGACCTGCTCCCCGATCTGCAAGACAATGCCGGCGCCATGCCGAAGGGAATCGTCGTCGACACCTCTTTTGCCTGGGGCGACGATTCGCCACCTCAAACGCCCTGGGACCGGACAGTGATTTACGAGGCCCATATCAAAGGCATGACCATGCTTCACCCGGACGTCCCGGAGCATCTACGCGGAACGTACCTGGGCCTGGCGACCGACCCGATCATCAACCATCTGACTAGTCTCGGGGTTACCGCAATCGAGCTGCTGCCGGTCCACCACATTGCGGCCGAGCAGCGGTTATGGGAGCAGGGCCTTACGAACTACTGGGGATACAACTCCATCGGGTTCTTCGCGCCGGACAGCCGTTACGCCACTACCGGGGCGACTTGCGGGGAACAGGTCACCGAGTTCAAAGCGATGGTCAAACGGTTCCACCAGGGGGGCATCGAGGTTCTCCTCGACGTGGTGTACAACCATACCGGCGAGGGGAGTCATCTCGGACCCACGCTCTCGTTCCGGGGGATCGACAACGCCGACTACTATTGGCCTCACGCGGAGAATCCCCGGTTCAATACCGATTTTACCGGCTGCGGCAACACGGTCGATCTGCGCAATCCCCGGGCGCTGGAGCTGGTGCTGGACAGCCTCCGGTATTGGGTTCAGGACATGCACGTGGACGGTTTCCGCTTCGACATTGCGCCGGTTCTCGGCCGGGGTGACAAAGGGTTCGGCGCGACCAGCGAGTTTTTCTCCTCAGTGCGACGGGATCCGGTCCTGGAAAGGGTGAAGCTCATCGCCGAGCCCTGGGACCTGGGCCCCGATGGATATCAGGTCGGGAGATTTCCCGCGGGCTGGAGCGAGTGGAACGACAAGTATCGGGATACCGTCCGCCATTTCTGGCGAGGCGATCCGGGGCAGCTGGGGAGTCTGGCGTCCCGGTTGGCCGGCAGTAGCGATCTGTACGAAGCCAGCGGGCGCGCTCCACAGGCCAGTATCAACTTCGTCACCTGCCACGATGGGTTCACCCTCCAGGACCTGGTCAGCTACGAGAGGAAGTACAACGAAGCCAATGGGGAGGGCAATCGCGACGGCAACAGCCACAATCTCAGCCGCAACTGGGGAGTGGAGGGGCCAACCGACCTGGCTCGCACGGCTCACATTCGGGAGCGGGTGAGGCGAACCTTCCTCGCCACGCTGGCGCTCTCCCAGGGCGTTCCGATGCTCTCTCATGGCGACGAGCTGGGCCGCACCCAGCGGGGCAACAACAACGCCTACTGTCAGGACAGCCCGCTCACCTGGGTCGACTGGCGGCTTTCCAAGGAAAATCAGGAGCTGCTGGAGTTCACCCGGAAGGTCTACGCCGTTCGTGCAGCCAATCCCCTGCTGCGGCGCCGCACCTTCTTTCACGCCGGGAAGGACCTCACCTGGCTCAGACCCGACGGACTGCCGATGACCGATACCGACTGGAAGGATGAAAGCGGGCATGTCCTGGGGATGTTGATTCGCAGCGACGCCGGGGGCGACATCGAGAAGGGAGGAGATGGGGCTGGGGAAGAGATGATCATCCTTCTGTTGAATGGTGGGGGCAGATCCAAGTCGTTCACCCTGCCGAGCCCGGACCAGCGAGGCACCTGGGTCGAGGTGCTCGATACCTCTGGCTCGCAGGCTTCAGTCAGCGATAACCGGGTCAGCCTAGCGCCTCATTCCTTGATGCTGCTTCGGCACAATCCATCGTAGACCGGCTACGCGCCCGACCCCCCTTCCAAAGCACGCTGCACCTGGTTGGGGAACTCGCGGATATCGATCGGCTTGGTGATGTAGCCGTCGAAGCCGGCGTTCAATGCGCGCTCGCGGTCCCCCGTCATGGCATGCGCGGTCAGCGCGATCACCCGGACTCCGGCAAAAGGCGATTTCCTGATCTCTTTGAGCAGCTCGAAGCCGTCCTTCCCCGGAAGCTGGATGTCCATCAGCACGAGATCGGGCGATCCCCGCTCCACGGCGGCGAGCAATCCCTCGCCTCCCGGGAGACCGGACACCTCGTGCCCCTTGAGCCCCAGGATGGTTCGAAACAGCTTCATGTTGTCTGGACTATCTTCCACGATCAGGATCCTTGCCATGCACGCTCCCGTTCCATGCGGGTGCCATATCACTACACCCTTTGCTGACCTCGGGCAACGTGGGCAGCCCATCAGGGCTTGAGGACCGTGCGTCCAACCTCTCTCGCAGTGATTGGCCTCGGTGCCATTGGAGGCTCGCTTGCTTGGCAGGCTCGCCTGGCGGGTGTCCAGCGTGTGGTCGGCTATTCGCCCGAGCGATCCGAAGGCATCCAGGCCCTCAAGGCCTCGGCCATCACCGACCTGGCCGACACGCCACTCAGTGCGGTGCGCGGCGCCGAGCTCGTGGTCCTCGCGGTGCCGCCCCGTCCGACACTGGATCTCATCACGCAGCTGGCCTCCGCGCTCGAGCCCGGCGCGCTTCTCAGCGACGTTTGCAGCGTCAAGGTGCCGGTCCTCAAGCAGGCGCTGGCCGCGGGACTGGGCCACCGCTTCGCCGGCGCTCACCCCCTCGCCGGCACTCACGAGACCGGGTTCAGCTCCGCGCGATCGGATCGTCTCAAGGGGTGCGTCGTCTATATCTGCGAGAGCGGGACGCCGGAGGGCCACCGCGCCGCCGACAGGGTTACGAGCTTCTGGGAGCATACGCTGCAGGCATCGCCCATCCGGATTGCCGCGCAGGACCACGACCGCCAGCTCGCCTGGACCAGCCATCTGCCTCAGGCAGTGGCTTACGCGCTGGCGCGGACCCTGGCCGACCACGGCCTGGCGGGTGTGTCGTACGGCAGCGGCGCCAGAGATACGACGCGGCTGGCGGCCAGCAGCCCCGAGCTGTGGGTGGATATTCTGCTCTACAATGAGCCCGCGGTGAGCGAGGCGCTGGCGCGGACCGAAGATCACCTGGCGGAGCTCAGGCGACTCCTTGCTGCCGGTGATGCGCCTGGCCTTCGGTCGTACCTGGGCGCGGCCCAGGCCTTTCGCAAGGGCATCGAGCGATGAAGGTGGCCGGGAGCGTTCGCGTCCCCGGAGACAAGAGCATCACCCACCGGGTCCTCCTGCTGGCCGCCCTGACCCGCGGAACAAGCCACATCGACGGAGCGCTGACCTCGCTGGATGCCCGCTCGACCGCCCGAGTGCTGCGACAACTCGGGGCCGAGGTCTCGCCCCTCAGGCCAGGTATGGCCGTGACAGTGCGCGGCAACGGGAAATTCCGGCGCCCTGGAGGACCGCTCTTCTGTGGCAACTCCGGTACGACGACCCGGCTCCTCATGGGTCTCCTCTCCGCACACCGGTTCTCGGCCACCTTGACCGGCGACCGTTCGCTGCGCCGCCGGCCGATGCGTCGGGTCACGGTTCCGCTGGCCTCGATGGGGGCCCGGTTCACCGAACGGAACGGTGACGGTTTGCCCCTCACGGTCAGGGGGGAGCGCCTGCGGGCGCTCAGGTACGAAATGCCGGTCTCCAGCGCGCAGATCAAGAGCGCGATTCTGCTCGCTGGCATGGCGGGTGAGGTGGACGTCGCGTTGCGGGAACCCCACGGCCGTTCCCGCGATCATACCGAGCGGTTGCTCCGATCCTTCGGCTACGGCGTAGCCGAGAAGGATGGGTGGCTCCACTTCACGCCCGGGGGGCGCCTGGAGCCATTCGATATCCAGGTACCCGGCGACCCGTCGTCGGCCGCGTTTCTGGTCGGCGCTGCGACGCTGGCCGAAGCGGGCGAGCTCCGTATTTCCGGGGTCGGTGTGAACCCGACCCGGACGGGGTTCCTGGACGTGCTGAGCCGAATGGGAGCCGCCATTGAGGTCGAGAACCACTCCGACCGTTTTGGAGAGCCGGTGGGTGATCTCATCGTACGTCCAGCGCCGCTTCGCGGAACCGAGGTTGCCGCGGGCGAGATACCCGGACTGATAGACGAGATACCGCTCCTGGCCGTGCTTGCCTCACGCGCACTGGGGACAACCACGTTCCGCCAGGTAGGGGAGCTGCGGGTCAAGGAGAGCGACCGCCTGGGGCTCATCGCCGCCAATCTCCGAGCTGTGGGTGCGCAGGCCGAGGTGGTGGGCGACGATCTCGTGGTAGAGGGAAGTAATCGCGCCGCCAGCGGGAAGGTGCGCACTGCGGCCGATCACCGGCTTGCAATGGCGTTTGCGGTTCTCGGCACGGTACCCGGAGCGCGAATCCGGATCGATGATATGGCATGTGCCGCGGTCAGCTTCCCGGGGTTTACGGCAACGCTCCGGGGCATCGGCGCTCGAGGCCGCAAGTGAGCGGCGGGGTGATTGCCATCGACGGTCCTTCCGCATCAGGAAAATCCAGCACGGCGCGGGCGGTCGCGGAAGCGCTCGGCTTTGCCCACCTCGATTCAGGATCGCTTTACCGGGGGGTGACGCTGGTCGCCCTGCGCGAGCTGGCAAGGCAGGGACTCCGGGGGAGGGACCCGGCTAAGGACCTCGCCCCGGAGACACTTCTCCGCGCCGCCGAGGACCGCGGTCTCATGCTTCAGCCGGATGGGGCGGGCTTCACGGCTTATCTGGAAGGAGAGCCGGTGGACGAGGCGCTCCGATCGTCCGAGGTGACCTCGCGGGTCTCTGCCATCTCGGCCATCCCCGTGGTGCGCGAGTGGATCAACGCTCGCCTCCGGGCTATGGTGCGCGCCGGGCAGAACGTGGTGGTCGATGGGCGAGACATCGGAACAGTGGTTTTCCCGGATGCCGATCTGAAGGTGTTTCTGACCGCGTCACCGGAGGCTCGAGCAGGCCGGCGCATCAGCCAGCGAGGTCATGCGGTGCAGCCGGAAGGTCTGGACGCCGAAGCCGCGGCACTGGCTGCGCGCGACCACGCCGACTCCACCCGTGCGGTGGCGCCGCTCCGTGCCGCGGAGGACGCGGTCCACCTCGATACCACGACCATGGGCTTTCCGGAGCAGGTTCGATTCATCGTCGAGCGAGCCCGGCCGATCTTCAGCGGCCGCTAGTCTTGCGCCGCCTGCTTCTCTCCGGACCTTATGTAGTACGGACCGCGAGGATAGACGTCAGGGGACCGCAGACCAGGTTGTTGCTGTTGTCGCGAAACCGGAACCCGCTGGAGCCTGCTCCGCCGTGCCCGACAGGCTGCACCACTATCTGATTGCTGCGAAACTCATAGGCGTCGACCTCGAAGGTGCCGACTTTGATGTCCAGCCAGCCCGCATTGGGCAATAGCACTGCTCGGACTTTGGCCACATCGATATCCAGGCTCATTCGCACCCACCTTACCTTGGAATCCGCCAAGTAGCGTTGTCCGTTGCGGACCTTCCAGACTAACCCGCTTCCATATTGCTGAATAGCGGCTGGGTCAGTGCCAACCGCTTGGTGGGTCTTCCCTTGTAGAGCCTGGCGCGCTATTCTCCTTGGCTCCCGACGTTGGCACTTCTGCCGGCGCGGTTACCCTAACCCCGTGGCCCTTCTTCGAATGCTCGATCAACTCAACCCCTCCACCGACCAGTTCATCTCCCAGACCGGCCTGCGCGTTCGCCAGGATCTCTACGACGAAGACTACTCCGACGCTGACTACGAGCAGATGCTCTCGATGTACGAGGGCACCATGTCGCAGATCGTCGAAGGCGAGATCGTCAAATCCAAGGTTCTCCGGGTCACCGATAATGCCGTGATCCTGGACGTCGGGTTCAAGTCTGAAGGCTCGGTGCCGCTGGATGAGTTCAAGGACCCGCACCTGCTCAAGGAGGGCGATGAGGTCGAGGTCTTCCTCGAGCATCTGGAGGACCAGGAAGGCGCCGTCGTCCTGTCGAAGAAGAAGGCCGACTTCATGCGGGTCTGGGAAAAGA
>JBDTUV010000051.1:0-10479 GCA_040007575.1 Gemmatimonadales bacterium | reverse complement strand
GTCGATCAGCTCGCCACCGTGCTCGGCGATCTGCCCCTCGTTGAAGGCGCCGCGGAGCGACCAGCAGCGGCCGCCGAGCCGGGTGTTGCCCTCATAGACGGTCGCGATCACGCCTGCTTGCTTGAGCCGGTAGGCGCAGGTGAGTCCGGCCAGACCAGCGCCGACGATGGCCACGCGCGGTGTGGTCACCCGCAACCGCCGCATCACGTCTGGCATGCCGGTGAGGGCGACGCCCGCGAACGCCCCGGCCTCGAGAAACTCGCGCCGGCTGATCCGGTCGCGGGACTGCTGGCCGAGAATGGCGTCTATGGGCCGTCCGCTCGTGACCGACTCTCCGGCGACGCGGAAGGAATGAATGAGCTTCTCGAATAGCGGAGTGTGCGCCATGGGTAACTCCGAAGGAGCGGGCTTGGTGCCGTGGAGAATGGCCGTGGTTGCAGGGGGTCTGCTATGCTATCCTCCGGAGTCGAAGTCGGCTAGGTCCATGAGAGGGCCTCTGGCAGGGCTTCCGTAAAGCGGTATAATCAGGTCGATCGCCCCCTTCACCGGTCCTTCGCACCGTTCACTCTAGAGGCCTGTATGGGCTCGTCCTCCCTGACTCTGCTTGGAGTGTTTGCCGCGATGTCCCTCACCGCCGGCTGCTCTCCGGATCCGATTTCAGCGCCGACCTCCGAGCAGTCGCCTGCGACCGCAGCCATCCTCACGACATTCGACCGCCTGACGCTCGCCCGAGGCGAGTCTTCGAGCTTCCGTGCCTCACTCGTCGGTGCCGATGCGCGGCTCAGCTCGGCTGGGCTCACGTTCGTTTCGCGGGCCACATCGCTGGCAGGTGTGACCGGGGCAAACGGACGGGCAAGAGTGCAGGGGCTCGCGGCGGGACGGACGTGGGTTGTGGTGCAAAGCGTTGCGGCGGCGGATTCTGTGGAGGTGGTCGTCGAATAGAGACGCGTCGCCAGCGTCGAGTCGGGCCCCTGCTATTGGGGCCCTTTTATTAGGGTGCTGTGTGCATTGACCCTCGGGTGCGAGCGCATCAGGAGCCACGCCAGGAAGGCACCGGCTGTGATGTCGTACGTCAAGCAGAACGCCGGCCACCATGCCGGCACTCCGGGATTGGCCACCACGTGAGCGTGAAGGAAATCAAAGATTCCATGGGCAATGAGTGCGGCGACAACCAGCCAAAGATTCTTCGTGAAGCCGATTACCGCAACCAGCAGAAAACCGGCGAGCACGAGGGTCTCCGCTTCGACGGCATGACCGGATCCTCCGATCACGGCAAACAAGACGTAGTAGGAGGCAATAACCATGAGCAGCGTGGGATAGAACGCACGATCCCGGTCGAAGCCGACCAGGGTCGCGATGACGGAGACCGTAAGCGCGAGGGCGATTCCTGCTAAATAGGGCATGTGGAGACCAATCGAATGTGAACCACTAGGGGCGGAGATGCTAGCGGCACCCAGGAGCGACCTCGCGCCGAGAGCCTCTACCTCACATCTTCCCCCCCATGGCAGAAACCAAAGCCTCAGCGCGGCGGCTCGGCAGCTGGGCGGCCGTCGGCGCCGATCCGCTCGATCAGCTAGTCCATCTCTCCCACCTCATGGGACAGGACACCCGGCTGGTGCAGCCGGGCGGGGGTAACACCTCGACCAAGGTGGGTGACTCCCTCCTGGTGAAAGGGAGCGGCACCGACCTGCGCACCATCACCCGCGAGGGGTTCACCCGGCTTTCTCTCGGTCGCCTGGCGGCGCTCAGGGAAGCGGAGTCGATGAGTGACACCGAGATGATGCGGTTCATGGCCGGCTGCATGCTGGCCGAGGGTCCAGCTCCCAGTGTGGAGACGCCGCTGCATTCTCTATTACCGCAGCGGGTGATCGCCCACACCCACGACGTTGCCACCATGAGCCTGACCAACGTCAGGGATGCCGTGGCGGAGCGGTTGGTGGGCGAGCTGTTCAAGGGCAGCATCGTGTACGTGCCCTATGTCCGCCCCGGCTTCCCGCTGGCACAGGCGATCGGGCGGACGGTCGGACAGATACCGGCCGAAGCGATCGGGCTCACTCTCGCGCATCACGGACTCGTGGTCTGGGGGGACAATGCCGAGGAATGTTATGCGCGATTGGTCGAGGTTACCGGCCGCATTGATGACTACCTGGCAACAAGGCGGACGGGCGGACGGGCGGTCGGGCGGTCGAAGCGAAACCCGGTAGCCCTCACTGATCGGCACCGACTGGCGGAACTGGTGCTGCCGGTCATTCGTGGCGAGCTGGGGACACCGGATCGGGTGATCCTGCACTACGACGATGCCGAGGATGTGCTCTCCAGCCTGGCCGCGGAGCGGATGCCGGAGCTGGTGCGGCGTGGGATGGCCACTCCCGAGCACCTGCTACGCGCGGGGCGGTTGCCGGTCTGGCTCGACCTCGATCCCAAGGCCCCGGCCGAGCAGATGGCCGAGCGGGTCAAGAGCCAGCTCACTGCTGCGCGGGCCGAGTACGAGAAGTACCACGGGCGGCACGCCGGGGCGGGGGAGCGCCCGCTCGACGACTGGGCCAAGGTGGTGCTGGTGCCCGGTGTCGGCGTGATCACCGCCTTTACCGACAAGCGCAGTGCGGTGACGGCCAATCTCTGCTACCGGGCGGTGCTGGAGACCATCGCCAACGCGGAGGCGGTGGACCGCTTCGAGTCCATTCCGGAAAGCGACGTCTTCGAGTTCGAGCACTGGCCGCTGGAACGGCGGAAGGTGGAGGCGCAGATCGCCAGGGAGCGGGCAGGCAAGCTGCTGCCGCGCCACGTGGTGGTGATCATCGGCGGCGGCAGCGGTATCGGCGAGGCGGCCGCCCGGCGGTTCGCGGAGGAGGGCGCCCACGTCGTGGTGGCGGACCTGCATGGCGACATGTCCGAGGGAGTGGCGGCGGAGGTCGCGGCCAGGTTTCCAGGTCGGGTGGTTTCGGCCGCGGTGGACGTGCGGGAGGACGCGAGCCTCGATGCCCTCTTCCGCCGGACGGTGCTGGAGTTCGGCGGGCTCGACTGCCTGTTCTACACCGCGGGGCTGCCGCCGCGGTTCGCCCCGATCACGGAGATCCGGCGGGAAGATCTCCAGCGCCAGCTCGAGGTCCACTATCTGGGTGCGGTCGCCGCCATCGGCCGGGCGGCCGTGGTGATGCGGCGCCAGGGGCTCGGCGGGTCCATCGTGGCCTCGGTATCCAAGGCAGCGTTGGTGCCGGGTCGGGACGCAGTGGCGTATGGAGGGAGCAAGGCCGCGCTGCTGCAGGCGCTGAGGGTCGCGGCGGTGGAGCTCGGGGCTGACGGCATCCGGGTGAACGCCATCAACGCCGATCAGATCGAGACGCCGCTGTTTCTCCAGTTCGTGCGGGAGCGGGCCGCCGGCCGCGGGGTGTCGGTCGAGGAGCAGCTCGCGGCCTATCGAAGCCGGAACCTCCTGGGCGCGACGCTGATTCCGCCGGATGCGGTGGCGGATCTTGCGGTGCTGCTGGCGAGCGACAAGTTCCGTTTTACCACTGGTGACATTCTCACCATAGATGGTGGATTGCCCGAAGCCTTCCCGCGATGATTCCCCAAGGAGTTCCCTTGTCCCGACGGCGACTGCTCTTCCTCCTCCTCCTCATCGCCTTCGCGGGGCTGTTCTTCTTTCCCTCGCTCATCTCCCTGCTGGTCGACTGGTGGTGGTTCCAGGAGGTCGGCTACCAGGTCGTCTTCACCCGAGAGGTGGTTACCCGGGTGCTGCTCTTCCTCGTCGTGGGCGGGCTGACCGCCGGCCTGCTGTACCTGAACCTGCGGATCGCCCAACGGGGGCTAGTGCCTTACCCGATCGTGCTCCGCTTCGTGCAGTCGGCGCCGCGGGTGGATATCACCCGGCCACTTCGTCGCCTTAGTCTGCCGGTCTCGCTCTCGTTGGGCCTGCTGGCCGGTCTTGCCGCCACGCCGGCCTGGGACCTCGTGCTGCGGGTGATGTACGCGACGCCGTTCGGGACCCCGGATCCAATCTTCTCCCGAGACATCGGCTTCTACGTCTTCGCGCTGCCCGGCCTCTCCGCGGCACTCGGCTTCTTATCCGGCTTGGTGCTGACGTCGCTCCTGATGCTGTTACCGGTCTACGGTCTCCGGGGCGATATCGTCTTCCGCCCCCGCGGACTCGGCATCGAGCCCTCGGCGGGACTCCACCTCGCCACCCTGCTGGCGGCGGTCTTCATCCTCACCGCCCTCCGGCTCTGGCTGGTGGACATTCCCAGCCTGCTCTATTCGACGACGGGCCCCCTGGTTGGAGCCAGCTACACCGACCTCCACGCCAGCCTGCCGGCGCTTCGTATTTCTGCCGTCGTCGCCCTCGTAGCTGCCGTCTCCGTCATGGTCGGTGGCATGCGGCGGCAGCTGCCCCGGTACGCGCTTCTGGCCGTGGGAGGCTACCTGGCCGTGGCCTTCGTCGGACGCGGTCTCTTCCCCTTGTTCATGCAAAAATTCGTGGTGGCACCGACGGAGCTGACCCGGGAGACGCCGTATCTCCGGCACCACATCGCCGCGACTCGCCAGGCGTGGGGGATCGACAGTGTCGAGACCCGGGAGCTCAAAGGCGGGGCCAATCTCACCCTGGCCGACCTCAAGGCCAACGCTCCGACTATCGAGAACGTGCGGCTGTGGGACCGGGATCCGCTGCTCATGACCTTCGGGCAGCTCCAGGAGATTCGCACCTACTACGACTTCGTCTCGGTGGACGACGACCGCTACATGATCGATGGCAGATATCGGCAGGTCCTGCTCTCGCCCAGGGAGCTCAACCCCGCCTCGCTGCCGACCCGGACCTTCATCAACGAGCACCTGACCTTCACCCACGGCATGGGACTCACCATGAGTCCGGTCAACCAGGTGACCAGCGAAGGCCTGCCGGTGCTGTTCATCAAGGACCTGCCCCCGGTCTCGACCGTGTCGCTCAAGCTCACCCGCCCCCAGATCTATTACGGCGAGCTCACCGATCGCTACGTCTTCGTGGGCACTCGGCAGCGCGAGTTCGACCATCCCTCCGGCGAGACCAACGTCTACACGGCGTACCGCGGCAAGGGTGGCGTCCGGGTGGGCAACGTTTTCCGACGCGCGCTGCTCGCGGCCCAGTTCGGCTCGTCGAAGATCCTGTTCTCGGGTGACATCACCAACGAGAGCCGGGTGCTTTATAACCGGGACATCGTGACCCGGGCGAGGAAGGCGCTCCCCTTTCTCAGCTTCGATCGCGACCCTTATCTGGTACTCGCCGCCGACGGAACCCTGAAGTGGATCCTCGATGGGTATACCGGCTCGGACGGGTATCCCTACGCCCAGCGACTCACCAATGGCGCCACTTACATGCGGAACAGTGTCAAGCTGGTCATCGACGCGTACGACGGCTCCCTAACCGCGTACGTGAGCGCTCCGGCCGATCCCCTGATCCGGACCTACGCCCGCGTCTTCCCCGGCATCCTGCTGCCGCTGGACAGCATGCCGGCGGGCCTCCGGGCCCACCTCCGCTACCCGGACGGCATCTACCGGATCCAGACCAACCTGTACACCACCTACCACATGGATGCGCCGGAGGACTTCTACCACCGGGAGGACCAGTGGCAGATCCCGGTCGTCGGCGAGTCGGAGGGGTCGGTGCCATTCATGCGGCACATCATCATGCGCCTGCCGGAGGAGACCAAGGCCGAGTTCGTGTACATGGTGCCCTTCACGCCGCGGGGGAAGGACAACCTGGCGGCCTGGATGGTGGCGCGGAATGACGGCAACGAATATGGGAAGCTGCGGGTGTACCGGCTCTCGCGGCAGAGCCTGGCGTACGGTCCGCGACAGATCGTGAACCGGATCAATCAGGACACCGAGATCTCGCGCCAGGTGTCGCTCTGGGACCAGCGTGGGTCCAGGGTGATCCGGGGCGACCTGTTGGTGATCCCGATCGAGGAGTCGCTGCTGTACGTCCAGCCGCTCTACCTCCAGGCTGAAGGCGGACGAATTCCCGAGCTCAAGCGGGTGGTGGTCGCCTATCAGAACCGGGTGGTAATGCAGGAAACCTTGGAGGGCGCGCTGGCCGAGCTGTTCGGGGGCTCTACTGCGCGGAGGCGTCCTACGGAGCCGGCGGAAGCAGGGGAAGCCCCGACTGCCGACGCCCGACTCCCGACTTTGATCCAGCAGGCGCGACGCCACTACGAGGCGGCGGTACAGGCGCAGCGGGACATCGACTGGGCCAGGTATGGAGAGGAGATGCGAAAGCTGGGCGAGGTGCTCGAGCGGCTGGGGAAGTAGCCAAAAAGCCCCCATGACCGCCGATCTCTCACCCGCCCTCCTGCTAGGCGCCATCTGCGTCGCCGGGCTGCTGCTCATTCCGCTCGGACTCCCCGGACTCTGGGTGATCGTGCTCGGTGTGCTGGGCTACGGCTGGCTCACCGACTTCCGTACCCTGAGCGTAGGCTTCATCGCGCTGGCGGTCGGGCTGGCCGTGCTGGGTGAGGTGTTCGAGGCATGGATCGGGTTTCGCTTCGCACAGCGATACGGTGGGTCGCGGCGAGCGGGCTGGGGCGCGCTCGTCGGCGGGCTGATCGGTGCCATCGTGGGCGTGCCGGTGCCGATTATCGGGTCGGTTATCGGCGGCTTCGTCGGGGCGTTCGCGGGGGCGGCGCTGTTCGAGTACACGCGCGCGCGGCAGTCGGGGACCGCGGCGTGGGCGGGATGGGGCGCGGTGCTCGGCCGCGCGGCGGCGGCGGCGGTGAAGATGGCGTTGGGGCTGGTGATAGCGGTTAGCGCGCTGTTCCTGGCCGCGCGAGGGTAAGGCGCAATCTCAGCGCCAGGCCAGGCCCACTCCCAGCCTGAGCATGGCGCCGCTGCTCGTTGGTCCGCCACGCCCGTTCCCAACCGGCTTCAGGATCTGAGCCTGGGGCTGCAGCAGAAGACTCGCCGCCAGCGGCAGGTCCGCTCCCAGCCCAGCGGTCACCACCGCTCGCCACCCACTCCGAAACGACGCCCCTTCGAACATGCAACCGACATCCGGCGTGCAGCCCGCCAACGCGCGCTCCTGACGGTCCGCCAGAAAATTCAGTGCGCTCAGCCCTCCGGTGACGAACCCGTTCACCCGGCGTCGCTGCTCCCCCACCCGGGCGAATCGAATGGCCAGCTCCAGGCCGCCGCCCGCGGCGCCTGGGTCGAAACTCCCTTCCGAGGCATACGTAACAGCCAACAAGGCGGAGACGCGCGATCCTGGGCGGGGCCGGAGTCCGGCCCGAAGGGTTGGGCCCCAGCCGCGCTGGCCCGTGGTTAGGGTGCCGCCGCCGTCGAAGACCCAATGCGTCGCCTCGACGCCGAACTCGGCGCGCATGCCGCCGCGAGGAGCTTGCGCGGCACAGACTTCCCAGGAGCTGAGAGTTGCTGCGAGTGCGACTAGCAGCGCGAGGCGCATGGGGTATCTCCTGTGACAGGAGTGGGGTGGTCGTACTAAGATGGGGGCTGGCAGACCGGTCGTCGAGAGCCGGCCGATGCCGTGGTCAGTCCCGATCTTCATTCCTCCGGAGGGGCCGTTGCGACTATCGTTCGGAATGACACTATCACCCATGCGCTGGGCCCCCGGAGCCCTGGCGGCGGCACTGGCGCTGGCCTGCGGCGGCGGCAGCCGGAGCGAGGCCGGGGTTTCCCCCAAGCCCCAGCCTGTGCCGCCGGGCGAGGTCTCGGCCATCGCCAAGGCCAAGGCGGACAGCGCCCGCTATCCCTATACCAAGGCGGATGTTCACTTCATGTCCGCTATGATCGGCCACCATGCCCAGGCCATCGTGATATCCGACTGGGCGCCCAGCCACGAGGCCGGCCCCGCGGTGCGGAGACTAGCCGAGCGGATCATCAATGCCCAGCAGGACGAGATCGCCACTATGCAGCGATGGCTCCGCAATCGCCGGCTGCCGGTGCCGGAGCCTGCCATGAGCTCATCCGGGGCGCACCCCACCGGGATGAAGATGCGGATGAATGGCGCGGTCCATGAGATGCTGATGCCGGGCATGCTTACCGAGGACCAGATGCGGCAGCTGGACCAGGCCCGGGGACCGGAATTCGACCGGCTGTTCCTGACCTTCATGATTCAGCACCACAAGGGTGCGGTCTCCATGGTGAAGGACCTGTTCGGGTCGCGGGGAGCAGGGCAGGATGAGACCGTCTTCAAATTCGCCAACGACGTCAGCGTCGATCAGTCCACCGAGATCGCTCGGATGGAGAAAATGCTCGGCGCCCCCGCCAACAGTCCCTAGCAAGGAAACAGGCATGGCCTCCACCAAGATCTGGTCTTTCTCGCTCGCCTTTGGGCTCCTGCCCCTGGCCGCATGCTCGCACTCCACCACCTCCTCTCGTTCTGGTGGCCCGTCGCCGAGTGACAGCAGATCCACTGCGGCACCCACGCCCGATCCGCGGGTCGGCCTTCGGGCTGGACCGGATGCGGGCGAAGCGAGGTGGAATCTGCGCGTGGTCTCCAAGACTCCGCCGTCGGAGCAGTTCGTGGATGGCATCAACTCCGACCTGGCCTTCATCGGCCGCTATGCAATTCAGGGCAGCTTCCACGGCTACCAGGTCTGGGACATCGGCGATCCCAGCCGGCCCAGCCTGAAGACCGCGTACGTCTGTCCGGGGTCGCAGAGCGACGTCTCGGTCTACCAGAACCTGCTCGTTGTCTCCGGCGAGAACCTCGCCGCGCGCCTCGACTGCGGGACCCAGGGCGTCCAGGACACGGTCAGTACCGATCGGCTGCGGGGAGTCCGGATCTACGATATCAGCGACATCGCCCATCCCAGGAACGTCGGCAACGTGCAGACCTGCCGGGGCTCGCATACTCACACGCTGCTGGTCGATCCCAAGGACCGGGAAAACGTCTACGTCTACATCTCGGGCCAGGCCCCGGTGCGATCTCCGACCGAGCTGGCGGGCTGCGTGAGCGCCCCGCAAGATCCCAACTCGGCGCTGTTCCGCATCGAGGTCATCAAGGTGCCGCTGGCCCACCCCGAGCAAGCGGCGATCGTGAGCTCGCCCCGGATCTTCAACGACCTGGTGAAGCCGCCGGAGCACGGGGACGCCCCCGAGGACGTCGCCGCCAGCACGAAGGCTGTTGCCGATGCAAAGGCCGCCGGAGGGTTCACCGGCACGTTTCACGGGAAGGAAGAGGTCGTTCATCCTCAGTGGGTCGCGCAGCTGCTGGACAGCATCGTGAAGGCCCGGCAGGGCACCGGCGCCCCCACCATGGGCGACAGCGCGGCGTTGCGGCAGGCGCTACCGGGGATCATCGAGAGCGCGACGAAGGCTCAAGAGGCTCAGATGCCGGACTCCAACGCCGGCCCCACCCAGTGCCACGACATCACGGTCTACCCGGCGATCGGGCTGGCCGGTGGGGCCTGCGCGGGCTACGGTCTGCTGCTCGATATCCGTGATCCGGCCCATCCAGTTCGTCTCGGTGCCGTGTCCGACTCGAACTTCTCCTACTGGCACTCGGCGACATTCAACAACGACGGCAGCAAGATCCTCTTCTCCGACGAATGGGGCGGGGGGGTCCAGCCGAAGTGCCGGACGACCGACAAGCCCGAATGGGGTGCCGATGCCATCTTCACCCTGGCCGACCGGAAGAACATGCAGTTCCAGAGCTACTACAAGCTGCCCGCGCCGCAGACGCCGGAGGAGAACTGCGTGGCCCACAACGGCTCGCTGATCCCGATTCCCGGACGAGACGTGATGGTGCAGGCGTGGTATCAGGGTGGCATCTCGGTCTTCGACTGGACCGATCCCAAGCACCCGAAGGAGATCGCCTTCTACGATCGCGGCCCGTTGGATGCCACCGAATTGAAGCTGGGGGGATACTGGTCCGCCTATTGGTACAACGGCGTCATTGTCGGCTCCGAGATCACCCGCGGGCTCGACATCTTCGAGCTGAAGCCGAGCGGGTTCCTCTCGCAGAACGAGATCGACGCGGCCAAGTCGGTGCACCTCGATTATCTGAACGCCCAGGGACAGCCCAAGCTGGTGTGGCCCAAGACCGTCTCCCTGGCGCGCGCCTACCTGGATCAGCTGGAGCGATTCAAGGGACTGGACGCAGGCAAGATCTCCGCTGCCCGCGAGGCACTGGCGGGCGCCGAGAAGGCACCGGAAGTCGAGCGGTCGAGCGCGTTGACCCGGCTGGCCACAGAACTGGATGGTGACGCGGGTGGGGCGGGCGATCCGGCCAAAGTGCGGACGCTGGCAGGTGCGGTCCGGCAGCTGGCCACCGAGCCGCGCCTGGCGCGGGGTCGATGAAGAGATCTCCGGGGCTGAAACCCCTCTCGCTGTTGGTTCGTATGCTGCACTTAACGAAGGCTATCGGCTGTCCCCCTACGAAGGAACCAGGCATGGCATCCGCCAAGATCTCGTCCCTGTCGCTCGCCCTTGGGCTCCTATCCCTGGCCGCATGCTCCCACTCGACCTCCTCATCATCCGGCGATGCCCCGTCGC
>JBDTUV010000050.1:0-10552 GCA_040007575.1 Gemmatimonadales bacterium | reverse complement strand
TCTTGCTGATACCCTTCAGCGTATCGAAGACGCCGTCACCGGTCAGCGCGACGGCCTCGAAGTAGTGCGCCCGCTCGATCCACTGCCCGTCCTCCTGGCTGATGAGGAACTCGGAGTCATGCTGCGGATCGGGCAGCGGCCGCTGCTTCATCGGGTCGGTCACCTGCCAGCCCGGATTGAGCGCCGATTGCAGCTCGGCGATGGGGGCCGCGTTGGGCAGGTCGCGCTTGTTGTACTGGATGGCAAAGGGAATCTTGGCCAGGTCGTACCCGTGCTGGGTCATGTTCTCGTACAGGTTCTGCATCGCTTCGATGTTGGCGTCCATGCGCTCGATCTGGCTGTCCGCCACGAAGACCACGCCGTCCACCCCCTTGAGGATCAGCTTGCGGGACGCGTTGTAGTAGACCTGACCCGGTACGGTGTAGAGGTGAAACTTGACCTTGAACCCCCGGATAGTGCCGAGGTCCACGGGGAGGAAGTCGAAGAACAGGGTGCGCTCAGTCTCGGTGGCCAGGGAGATCATCTTGCCGCGCGCCGCAGGTGCCACCTTGTTATAGACGTGCTCCAGATTCGTGGTCTTGCCGCCTAGCCCGGGGCCGTAGTAGACCAGTTTGCAGTTGATCTCACGCGAGGCGTAGTTGATCATCGACATGGGTGCGTTCCCCTCAGGCCCCGAAGAGTTTGTCGATCTCGTCTTCAGCTTCGCCCAGGAACTCGGACTCGACGCCCGGCGCGCTTGTGCCATCACGGTTGAACATCTCCGTGAACACTTGAGTCAGCTGCACCACCGCCGCCTTGACCCGCAGCTTTACCAATCCCAGCGTCGTCCGGTTGTCGAACAGCACCACCAGGATCACTCGCCGCGCGATGTCGGCGAGATACATCGACTCCCGTTCACCTTGATGAAACAGGGCCCCGAACTCCGACTCCCCCAGCATCCGCGCCAGCTGGTCGTTGGCGCTGAAATCCGCGGCTGTGAGGGAAGCGAATGCCGTGGGATCGAAGGCCGGCGCCTCGCCCACCGTTGCCACCATCTGCCCGGTCCGGTCAACGATCAGGGCGGTCCGAGCGTTGGACTCTCCGAGAAAGCCGCTCAGGATTACCTGGATGCGCTTGGCGTCTTCTTCCCGGAATGACCAGCTCGAGGCACCGCTCATCGAACACACCTCATACGAGGGTCGCTTCCATCCGGCGCACAATCGCCTCCGCTCGCCGGCGCAGCATCGGCTGCCGCTCCCAAGCGAGGTAATCCCGCAGGAGCCGCACCGTATCTACCCCGTCCTGCCCCGCCAGGAAGCCGAGCGCGGCAAGCCGCCGGAGCGGGCGGGGACTGAACAGATCGCGACGATGATAACTGAACCGGCGCTGTGCCAGCAGCCAACCGGCCGCGGCGCCAGCTACGATGCCGCCCACGAACACCGACGTGCGGGAGCGCATCAGCTCAGATCCTGCCGCGCCACCAGTGCGTGTGCCAGGGTGACGCCATCGACGTACTCGAGGTCCCCACCCATCGGCAGCCCGCGCGCGAGCCGGGTAACGCGGACGTCCATCCCGGCCAGCAGCTGCTGAATGTAGGTGGCCGTAACCTCGCCCTCCATGGAGGGGTTTGTCGCCAGAATCACCTCGCGGACACCACCCTCGCGCACTCGCTGCACCAGACGGTCGAGCCGTAACGCTTCAGGACCGACGCCGTCCAGCGGCGAGAGCCGTCCGCCGAGCACGTGGTAGTGGCCCCGGAAATCGGTGGAGCGATCGACCACGCCGACGGTAGATGGCTCCTCGACGACGCACACCAACCCCCGGTCCCGCCGAGGATCACGGCAGATGTCGCAGGGCTGTTCCTCGGTGAGATTCCCGCACGCCTCACAGGGGCGCACCCGCTCGCTCACCGAGGTGAGCACGGTGGCGAGCCGCTGCGCCTGTTCAGGAGCTTGCTGGAGCAGATGAAACGTGAGCCGCTGAGCGGTCTTCCGGCCTATCCCCGGGAGCCTGGCGAGTTCGGTAATCAGCTCCTCGATGGCGCTCACCGGTCAGAAAGGCGACGTAAAAGGCAGCTGCGGCACCTTCCGCATTTCGGCGTGGAGCATCTCGGCCGCTCGGCGCTGAGCCTCGGCCACCGCAGTGAGCACCAGCTCGCTGAGGAAATCGGCGTCGCGGTCCTGGAAAACGCCAGGATCGATCGAGACCGCTCGGACCGTGCCGCGGCCATCAGCGGTCACCTTGACCATTCCGCCGCCGGCGGAAGTTTCGATGGTGCGGGTGGCCAACTCCGTCTGCAGCTGTTGCAGACGGCCTTGCACCTGCTGGCCCAGCTGAAAGAGCTGTTGGAGATCTGCCATGCTATCGGGTAGTCCTGCCATGTGAGGCCAAAGTAGGAAGAGTGTTAGAGTACCGCAACAATCTGCAGTCTAAGGGTCCAGAGTCTAGGGTCCAGGGCCCTTTCAATCCACTATCTCTAAATCTAACGCATCGGCGGCCGTGTCGAGGGCCGGGTCCTTGGAACGGAACTCACGCAGCCGCTCGGCCTTGAGGCTCGAGTCGGACATCCGGCGCGGTTTGGACGGCGCGCCCGAGCCGGAGGGTGCGGTGATCCGGAGTCGCACTGGTTGACCCAAGCTTCGGCTCAACACCTCCTCGACCTTACCGGCCTCCTGCTGCAGCCGGTCGGTGAAGAGCTGGTTGGGCTCGGCCAGGACCACCGTCAGCCAGGGCAGCTCCAGGATCGCCGGCTCGCTGGCCGCCAGGGCCTCCCCCAGGAAGCGGCTGTGGACCCGGACCGCTGCCACGACGTCGGGCCAATCGGCGCGGAGGGACGCGAGGGACGGCGCGGAAGCGGGTAAGCGGGTAGGCGGGTAGGCGGGACCGCCGACGTCCGCGGAGGGGGCCTCAAGAACTTCTGCCCGGCTCGCTGGCCTAACAGCTTGCCCGCCTACCTGCTTACCCCCGCGGTCTTGGCCGCTTCCCCGCTTTCCCTGATTCCCGCTGCTTTCCTTCCCCGCGGCCCCGCTTCCCTGCTTCCCCGCTTCAAGGACCTCCTGCAAATCCACGATGCGATCCAGCATGGCCCACCGCAGCAGCAGAGTTTCGACCACCAGCCGCGGGTTTACGCTTCGCCGGATTCCGAGCTCGTTCTCGGCCAGGAGCCGCAGCATGCGCAGGACATCACCCGGTTCGAGCCGGCCCTGATAGCTCTCGAGCGTAGTCCGGAGTGCCTCGGTTATACCCTCAGGCCGGGCACCTACCTGGAGCATGAGCAACCCTCTGAGCACTTCGGCCGCCCCGCCCATGAACTCCGCCAGGTCGACTCCTGCGTCCATCAGCCGGTCCACCAGCGCGAAGACCGCGGCAGGACGCCGTTCGACCACCAGGTGGAGCACCTCGGCATAGAGCTCGTCGTCCACCAGGCCCAGCACCTCGCGGACCCGATCGGCCGTGACGGCGCCCTCTCCGAAGCTCAGGCATTGATCCAGCACCGACAGCGCGTCCCGCATGCCACCGTCGGCATGGCCGGCAATGAGGGTGAGCGCGTCATCGTCGGCAGCGATCTGCTCGGCCGTCAGCACCTGGCGCAGACGGTCCCGAATGGCGGTGGGGCCGATCCGACGGAAGTCGAACCGCTGCAGGCGGGACATCACCGGCGCAGCAGCGGCGGCGATCTTCTGTGGCTCGGTGGTAGCGAACACGAAGACCACGCCCGGCGGCGGCTCCTCGAGGATCTTGAGCAGCGCGTTCCAGGCCTCGCGGGTCAGCATGTGGGCTTCGTCCACGATGTAGACCTTGTGGTGGCCCTCCTGCGAGGCGGCGTACATGGCGCGCTCACGCAGCTCCCGAGCGTCCTCTACCCCGCGGTTGCTCGCCGCGTCGATCTCCACGACGTCGATATTGGCTGATCCGTTCCACACCCGCACGCAGTTTTCGCACTCACCACACGGCTCGCCCGACGCTTCTCGATTGGGGCAATTGAGCGCCATGGCCAGGATGCGGGCCGCGGTGGTCTTACCGACGCCTCGAGGCCCCGTCAGCAGATACCCGTGACCCACCCGTCCTCGGGCCACCGCGCCGCGCAGCACTGCGACGACGTGGTCCTGCACCAGGAGATCTGAAAAGCGCTTGGGACGGTATCGGCGGGCGAGAGCAATCATGAAGGCTATTCGCTAGGTGGGGTGCGGCGCGGAGAAAGAAAAGTGCCTCAGGCACCCCGAAGCGACACCGGGCATCGCTTAGCGCTGCTACCGGCGAGGTCCTGACGCGGTTCACGCGCCGGCGCCCTTCGGACCTGAGGCACCCAAAATATAACCCAGCCACCCCCGGGATGGAATCGCACCAGCCGCTCAGTGCTGGAGCGCGAGATTGGAGCTCCACATATCCAGGACATACTTCCAGCTGCCATCGGGCTGTTTCTTCAAAATCTCGATGAACTTGCCCTCGTCCGCGACGCCGGGTATGCCCTTGGCTTTTGGCACTGCCGTGAATCGATAGTGGCCCTGATTATAGGCGAGATCGCCCCTCCCCTCGATGGTGTCGGAGGCCACCTCGAATCGCACCGTGTAGGCGTCGAGGAGTCCACCCCAGAAGGCCTTGATGGCAACCTGGCCCTTCTGCGGGGGCAGGTTGGGGGCCAAGAGCGCTGCGTCGTCAGCATATACGGCCGCCACGCCGGCGGCGTCCCCGGCGTTTGTCGCCGCCACGAAGGCCGAATCGACCGACCTGATTTTGACCTGGTCACCCGGGGAAATGGAAGGAGGCATGTCTGAAGCAGATTCTCCCGCGCCTTTGGGACGGCACCCACTTGACGCTCCGAACACGAGTATTCCTAGCAACACAACGGGGGAGACTGGGGCCATAAAGCCTCTTAGGCTGGTGGGGTGTGGACGGTCGATCAGCAAAGAATCGCGCGCTGACGCTCCTGCATCTTCCGGAGCTCCCATGTCTCCGCCACCACGCCGCCGAGCAGGAACACGATGGCCGTGTAGTAGACCCAGAGAATGAACAGCGCGGCCGCTCCCAGATTGGCATCCCCACCCCACGCGTTGAGTGAGGCGAAGTTCGCCAGATACAGTGCATACAACCGTTTGGCAACCTCGAAGAGCACCGCGGTAAAGGTCGAGCCGAGCAATGCCGTACTCCAGGGAAGCCTGCGAGCCGAGGCGTAGCGATAGGTCACATAAAAGAGCGAGACGGAGAAGCTGAAGGCGAGCAGCTCGGTGACGATCCGCCCCACGGTGGACACGAAAAACGCGAGTTGGGGAACACTCGCTGTTCCCCGAGCCTCCAATACGACGAGCCCGGTCGAGAGCAGAGTGTTGGCCAGAAACAGAAAGACGGTGCCGATCACCATGACGGTGTCGCGCAGCTTCGCCTGAAGCCACACCAGGATGAACGCCCGGTGGCGAGTGGGCCGCAGGGATACGTCGTAAATGTCGTTGAGCGCCGTCCTGATGCCGGCGAATAAACGGGTGCTGAACCACAGGAAGGCCGGCGCGGCGTAGAGCGACAGTTGCCCCCGGTTCAGGCTGATCCCGGTCAACAACCGCTCCATCACACCGAAAGGCTCACCAGTGGCCGTGGAGTGGGGCGGCAGGAAGCGCTGAAAGAGCAGTACGGTGTCGATCGGTGGTCCATGGGTAATCGCCTGGGCCAGATGGGTGAAGCCGATCAGCATGAGCAGGATGAACGGCACCGCGGCGAGCAGCGCGTCAAAGGTCAGCGCGCTGGCGAGAAACGGGATGTTGTTTTCGTCAGCCGCCTGAAGCGTGCGGGCGAGGAAACCGGCGGGTGAACGGTACCACCCGCCGGATCGAAACCCGTTCAGGCGAGCGGTTCCTCGAGGTCAGCCGGCGACCGTCTCCGAGCGCGAGCATCTGCCAGCCGCCGCTCGAGCTCTTCCCTGGGCGATGAGCCGGAGCTCCGGCCATAGATCTCGCGGGGGTCGGTATCGGCCTCGAGGTCCTCGTCCTCGTCTTCCATCAGGCCGTCGAGCGTATCCTTGGCCCCGCCCATATGCTGGGTTAGCTCATCCAGCTTCTCCTCGGTCATGGCGCGAAGCTTCCACAGCTTCCGCTGCAGATTTCGGCGGGTCTCTTCCCCGCTGCTCGGCGCATAGAGCAGCGCGAGCCCCCCGCCGAGCAGCGCGCCCCAGAAGAGCCACTTGGCCGAGGTATCCCCACCCCGCTCGACGTACACGATCTCTTTACGCTGTCTGCCTCGCATGCGGTCCTCCTATTCCCCGGCATCCGGGTCGTCGGCCGCCGCCACCAGCACCGGCTTGAGCGCCGCGTGATGCTGCATCGGGGCCTGAATGAATCGGTTTACCTGCTCCTGAGTTCCATTCACGTTCAGCTGCTCGAACAGAAATGCGAACGTCTTTTCCAGGTCAGCCGCTATGGCACTCCGCACCTCTTCCGGGAGCGACCAGAAATCCCGCTTGAACGGTCCGATGGCCTTCTTGCGGGCCTTATAGTAAAACTGTTCGTTCGTGTCTCCGCTCTTTCGCTCACCCGCAGCGTTCTCCTCGAGCCAGCTTCGGATCCGTTCCTTGAGGGCGGATGGCAGCCGCGGATGGTCGAACACGATGTTCTGAAAATTGGTGGCGAGGTGGATCTCTGCGGTCTCGATACGGGGGAAGTTACCAAAGGCGTTTGACGGGAGGGTACTGGCCCCGTGCTGTACCGCACCGGAAAGCCTGTACTCTCCCCGAGCCACCTGGGAAAGCGCCGCGAGCGCCTGGAGGTCCAGCTTGACGTCGGCCATGGTGCCGTCCGGAAGCACGACGCCGCCGTGGGACGTGCCGGTCTGGACCGAGATCTTGCTGATGCCCTCGTAGTCGCCCAGCTTGGCCAAGCTCCGGTTGTAGCCCCGCATGAAGGCGTGCAGCTCCTCGACAGTGCTGTTCTTCATCCCTACTTCGCCGATCTCGGCGCCTACCGATACCGTCACCCCTTCGGGCTCCTGCTCCCGAATGAACGCGGTAATCTCAGCGGCATGCTCGTAGTTGAGCCGCTGCTGCTCCTCCAGCGACTCAGGGGACAGATCGACCAGCGTCGAGGTGTCCACATCGATGTTGTAGAAGCCCGCCCCGACCTCCTCGGCAATGAGCTTCTTCACTTCGCCGATTTCGCCACCGGGGTCGACTTGATACTTCTTATGGTTTACCTGGCAGTGGTCGCCCTGGATAAAGAGCGGAAGAGTGTAGCCTTCGCGCAGGGCGGCCGCAATGATCACCGAGACATATTCCGCCGGCCGCTGCTCGGTATACGCGATCTCGGACCTGGCTATCTCCAGGATGATGGCTCCTGCCTTGCCCGCTCGTGCGGTCCGGAAGATCGCACGGGCCGTGTCATAGGCCAGCATCCGAACGTTGATCGCCGGGACGGTAAACCCACCGCACTCCCCGCGTCCCCGGGCCAGGTACAGATCATTAATAGAAGCGGGACGCGCCCCGGTAACTTGACCCAGCTCCCACAGGAGCCAGCGGGCAGCCTCGCGCTCGTCGCCAGTTCCGAACACGGCCTGCCAGACCAACCGGTCCGTGGCCGGAGAACGAAGCTTCGTCTGATCGCGCACTTGGACGCCGCCGGGCACGAGTGTGACCCCGCCCCCGTATAGATCGATGACCTGCTGAATTGCATCAGCCATGCACGTCTATCCTCTTGAACGCAGTGCCCATAGTCTGTGCCAAAGGTAGGGTGGGAGGTGTAGGCCCGCAACGCGTTGCGGGCTACACCTCATCGGTACTTGATGGGCTCTTGCTCGGCTCGGTTTTGTACCCTGGCCTTCCCATGGCGGCATAGGTCAGACGCTTACCGAGCTCCACGCCGGGCTGGTCGAACGGATCGATGCCGTACCAGGCCCCGGCATAGCCGGTGGCGAGCTGATAAAACATGATCGCCTCTCCCAGCGTACCCGGGGTGAGATCGGGCAGGCTCAAGGTGCAGCTCATCCTCCCCATCTGCGCCAGGGCTGCGGAAGTCGCCTCGTATTCCGCCCGGAGCAGCTCGCCCAGGGTGTGCCCCGGGAGGTAGTCGAGGTCCGGAGGAAGATCCTGCCGCTTCGGGATCGTCACATCCACACCGAGATCGTCCACGGTCACGAAGGTGATGACCTTGTCATAGGGGCCCTCCATGAAGAGCTGGACCTGGCTATGCTGGTCGGTAGCTCCCACCGCGCGGATTGGAGTTGGCCCCGTGTGTACCGGCTTGCCGTTTCGGTCGACCCGCTTGCCGAGGCTCTCGGCCCAGAGCTGCCGGTACCATTCGGCAAACTCCCGGAGCCGGTCGGTATACGGCATCAGTACATCCACCCGCGCTCCGAGCCCGGTGTCGGCTGCCCAGTGCAGTCCCGCGTAGAGTGCGGCCGGATTTTGAAGCAGGTCATCCGATTCGGAGCGCTCCACCGCAAGGCGAGCCCCCGCGAGCAAGCCATCCACATCTATCCCCACCAGCGCTGCGGGCAGCAAACCGACCGGGGAGAGCACGCTGAACCGGCCTCCCACCTCGGGAGGGACATCCAGAGTGGCGATATGCTCACGCTGGGCGAGCTCGCGCAACGCGCCACGGGTTGGGTCGGTGGTGAACACGAAGTGCCGGGAGGCCGCGGAGCCGAGTGCCTGATCCAGCCACTCCCGCACCACGAGGTATTGTGCCATCGTCTCCGCCGTGCCGCCTGACTTGCTGATCACGTTGACCAGCACCCTCCGCGGGTCGATTCGCTCCAGGGCGGCCGCTACCGTGGTGGGGTCGACGTTCTCCAGGATGGTGAGTCGGGGAAAGAAGTCTCGTCCCTCGTCATCCCACTCGTTCCACGCCGGCCGCCGAAGGGCGTTAAGCAGGGCCTTGGTGCCCAGGGCCGATCCGCCGATCCCGAGCACCAGCACGTGGTCGTAGGCCTGGCCCACTCCCTCCGCGAAGGCCTGGATCTGGCGTACGGTGGTTGCCTGATCCACCAGCCGGTAGAACCCGTACTCGCCTGCGGCTCGACGACTACGCACGTCCGCCTGGATGAGGCGGAAGCGATCCGCCAGCTCTGCCAGCCGCGCGCGATCGAGACCATGTTCGCCGTCGAGCGCGTCACGGAACATTCGTCCATACCGAAGTTTGATCACGCCACCTCCACCGTCAGGCCATCGTGCGCGGGAAAAACCCCTGGCGGAAGCTTTGCCGCCAGCTCCGCGTGCCCGGTCTCGTGGGTCAGGTGCGTGAGGTAGGTGCGTCGCGCGCCCAGCGCCTTGGCCGTGTCTACCGCCTCGGAGATGCTCAGATGCGTCGGATGCGGCCGCCACCACAGGGCATTGAGCACGAGCACATCGAGTCCACGAAGCTGATCGAACGCGGGCTCCGGAATCGCCTTGACGTCGGTGATGTAGGCCAGGCTGCCGAACCGGTAGCCGAACACCCGCAAGTGACCGTGCTGAAAGGCGAGCGGGAGAACCTCGACTCCGGCCATGGTCACCGGCTGGCCGGGCTCCGTGGGGTGCAGGGTGAGCCGGGGTTTCGAGGTTCCCTCGTAGGGACGGACCGCATCATCGAAGATGTAGTTAAACGACGCCCGCACCCGCTCCAGCGTTTCGGGGGGTCCGTAAATCGGTAGCGGCCGGCGCTGGCGAACCGAGAAGATCCTGAGGTCGTCGATGCCGTTGATGTGATCGGCGTGCTCATGGGTGTAAACCACGGCGTCGATCTGGGAGAAACCACCGGCGATCAGCTGTAACCTGAGCTCGGGAGGCGTGTCGATGAGAATGGTAGATCCGGCCGCCTCGAGGATGGCGCCGGAACGGGTGCGCTTGTCTCGCGGGTCGGTCGAGCGACAGACCGTGCAGTCACACCCGATCTGGGGCACGCCGAACGACGTGCCCGTGCCCAGGAACGTGAGGCGCATGCCCTAAACTGCTTCGACCTTGAGGAGGTTGGTAGTACCAGGCATGTCGAACGGCACGCCCGCGGTCACAACGAGCCGTTCCCCTGGGTGGGCAAGCTGACGCTCGAGGATCTGGTGGCGCGCCACGGCCAGCATGGTGTCGTAGTTGGTGGAGTGCTCAGTGAGTGCCGGCGTGACACCCCACACGAGAGCGAGCTGGCGGAACGTTTCCGGTTCCGGAGTGCAGGCGAACACCGGGACGGTGGGACGACAGGTGGCCACTTTCCGAGCCGTGAAGCCACTGCTGGTGAAGCAGACGATGAGGGGTGCCGAAAGCATCTCGGCCGCCGCGCAGACGGCGACCGCGATGGCGTCCTCCGTCCTGATGGGCCCGGACTGGGGCGAGCGGTGGTGGGCGAGCGCGTCGTCGGCAGAGCGCCGGCCGAGGGCGACGTCGATGGTTGCCCCGCGGGACTGGCGCTGGCTCTCCATCTCCCGGGCAATCCGGTCCATGGCCTGGACCGCCTCAAAGGGATAGTCGCCCACGGCCGTCTCGGCCGAGAGCATCACGGCGTCGGTTCCGTCGAGGATGGCATTGGCCACGTCCGACGTTTCCGCCCGGGTGGGACGGGGAGCGTCGACCATCGACTCGAGCATCTGGGTCGCGGTGATCACCGGCTTGCCGTGCAGGCTCGATTCG
>JBDTUV010000049.1:0-10559 GCA_040007575.1 Gemmatimonadales bacterium | reverse complement strand
TTGAGGTGGGTGCTGATGGTGCTCATGTAGGCCGCGGCAAAGGCCGCGAGCAGCAGTCCCTTGAAGGGGGAGGGGAGAACGTCCACCATCACTCGCACATAGCCTTCTTCCGGATTGGCCAGGTTCGGATAGCGGATCAGACCCACGAAACCGACCAGGATCCAGGGCCAGGGTCGCAGAGCATAGTGTGCAATGGTGAACCAGAGAGTAGCCAACAGCCCGTGCCGCTCGTCCTTGGCCGAGAGAATTCGCTGCACTATATAGCCACCGCCGCCGGGCTCCTGACCGGGGTACCAGGCGGCCCACCATTGCACCCCCAGAAAAATCAGCAGTGTCGAGAGGGGCAGCCAGGCCTGGTCCACCGGTGGAAGTACACCGAACGCGGCATCCGCCGACCCGAAATGCGCCGCCGCCTTCTCCGTCAGGACCCCCAGGCCACCGACGGACTCGACCGCGAACACGGCGAGCAGAATGGTTCCGCCCATTGCGATCACGAACTGGAAGGCATCGGTGACGATCACGCCCCACAGACCGGAGAAGATGCTGTAGAGGGCGGTCACGCCGAAGAGCAGGATGGCGGCCCGCCACGGATTGACGTCGAGGGTGACACCCAGAATAGTGACCATCGCGCGGGTCACCCAGCCCATGATGATGAGGTTGATCGGAAGTGCCAGGTACAGCGCCCGAAAACCGCGCAGCACTGCCGCGGGACGACCGCCATAGCGCAACTCAGCAAGCTCCACATCGGTGAGCACGCCGGCACGGCGCCAGAGGCGAGCGAAGAAGAAGACCGTGAGAACCCCCGAGAATGCTCCGTTCCACCACAACCAGTTGCCCGCCACGCCGTACTTGGCCACCAGCCCCGCGACCGCCAGGGGCGTGTCGGCCGCGAATGTAGTTGCCACCATCGAGGTACCGGCGAGCCACCAAGGCAGTGCCCGGCCCGACACGAAGTAGTCCTCGAGTGACCGGCCGGCCTTACGGGTGTACGCCAGACCGATAGCGGCCGAAACGATGAAGTAGAGCGCGATAATGAGCCAGTCGGAGAGGATGAGTGTCATCGGGCGTCCTCGAAGAGAGTGGTCATCACGAGATCTGCGATTCTTGCGCGTACCGGAGCCCACGCGGAGTTGTCGCGGGTTGGGTTCACTCGATTGCTGAGCAGGACGATGGCGAGGTGGTGCACAGGATCGATCCAGAGCGAGGTGCCGGTTAAGCCGGTGTGGCCGATGCTCTCTGGTGAAAGCAGGTCCCCGGCGCTGCTGCCAGGAGACGGTGTGTCCCAGCCCAATGCGCGATGGGAGCCGGGAATGATGTTCTGCCGGCGGGTGAATTCACGCCGGGCGGACGGACTGACGGTCGGGCGGTCGGACTGATCCACTGGACCGCCTCTCCACCTGTCCGCCTGTCCGCCCGTCATCATCCACTCCGCAAACGTCAACAGATCCGGTGCCGACCCGAATAGTCCCGCGTGCCCTGACACTCCGTCCAGTCGCGCGGCGTTCTCATCGTGTACCTCGCCCCTCAGCACCCGGCCCCTCCACTGGTCGAGCTCCGTTGGCGCGATCCGGGCCCGATCCTCCGCCGGCAGGAAACCAACCGAGGTCATGCCGAGCGGCTGAAAAAGTCGGCGGGCGAGGAGCGAGTCGAGCCGTTCGTGGTACACAGTCTCCACCGCCTGGGCCAGGACAATCATGCCGAGATCCGAGTAAACATCGGCCGTTCCTGGCGTCGATCTCAGCGGGGTTGTGTCGGCCAGGGCGAAGGCTTGCTCCCGGGTTTCCGTCTCTCGGAAGAGGGGCCGCCATGCGGGCAGACCGCTTCCGTGCGCGAGAAGCAGCCTGATGGTCACCCGCTCCTTCCCCTCACCTTGGAATGCTGGCACGTAGCGCTGCACCGGCGCATCGAGCTCGAGCTTTCCATCATCCACCGCAAGCATGACCGCGCTGGTAAGGCCGACGACCTTGGTAAGCGATGCAAGATCGTAGATCGTAGTTGGCTCGGCTGGGGAAGGCTCGTCCCGGGTCAGCCGGCCAGTAGCGTAGAGGTAACGCTGCTCTGCCACGCTCACTCCGAGCACGGCGCCGGGAGCGGCGCCGGCCGCGATTGCGGAATCAAGGAAAGTCGTCACCGGGCTCCAATTGGTGTTCACCACGGTCATGGCCGAAGGGATATGGAAATCGGTGTGGGGCGCGCAGCCCAGGGCGATAGTCATGACCGGCGCCCAGACCCGTCTCACTGCACTCGCCGTTGTACGCCCCATCCTCGGCTGTAGTCCGGCGGGATCGAGATCGGCAGCCGGCCGGTGATCGCGGTCTCGCCGGCCAGCGCCCGCGCGACCGCCTGTTCCATCACCACATTGGCGCGCCAGCCGATCAGGTAGGATCCCACGTTGGGCAGGTCCGAAATCAGATACGGATTTCCCAGCGACACCAGAATAGTGGGTTCGGCGTGGGCGGTTGAATCGATCAAATTCATCATCGGCTCCGGAAGCCCGATTGTTCCGCGCAACGCCACTGGCTTGTCGGAGACGGCGAAGAGGGTCACGCCGTTCCGCGCGATTGCCACCGCGGCCGAATCGTAGCTGGCCGGACCGCTGGCAGGCCAGAGCTTGAAGACGGTAACAGCGTGCCCCCGCGCGCGGAGCTCACCCGCCAGCGCGTTGCCCAGTGATCGGTTCTCCTCCTCGCCGTAGGTGACCAGCGTGAGCGCTGGGCGCGCGCGCCGAAGGCCGTGCACTGTCCCGCCCACGTCCTTCACCATGACGATCGATCGCGCGGCCATGTCGCGGGCCGTGTTCTGAAATTCCGCTCGGCCCACCATCGCGGGGATGCTGTCCAGCGGGACGGTACGCCGCTGAAACAGGCCGAGCTGACGCTTCAGCTCCAGCACTCGCCGCACCGAACGGTTCAGCCGTTCCTGGGAGATCTCGCCCCGCGCCACCGCTGCGGCCATTGCGTTGATGGTTGCTCTCGGATCAGCCGGCTGCAGGAGAAGATCGGCGCCGGCAATAAAGGCGCGTACTCCTGCCTCCGCGCCATAGATATTGGCGACGCCTCCCATGTTGAGCGCGTCGGTGACCACCAGCCCTTTGAAGCCCAGCGAATCGCGCAGGATCCCGGTGAGGATGCCGGGCACTACCGTGCCCGGTCGCAGCTGCCCTCTATCGATGCCGGGCATGGCGATGTGAGCCGACATGATCGACGTTACTCCGGCCGCGATGGCGCTTCGGAACGGGACCAGCTCGACCGAATCGAGCCGCGCCCAACTGGCGTTGCTGACCGGGAGCGTGATGTGCGAGTCGGTGCCGGTGTCGCCATGGCCCGGGAAGTGTTTGGCTCCTGCCAGCATGCCATGCTCCTGGATGCCGCGGATCTCCGCTGCCACAAGGCGGCCAACAGCCTCCGGGTCCTCACCGAAGGAACGGGTATTAATGATCGGGTTGGCGGGATTGTTGTTGACGTCAGCCACCGGGGCAAAGGCGAGGTGAAGGCCTACCGCGCGACCTTCGAGCGCTGTAATCCGTCCCAGCTGATATGCGTCCGAGTCGCTCCCGGTGGCCGCCACGCCCATATTTGGTGGAAACGGCGTGCCGCCGTTCAAGCGGATTGACGTGCCCGCCTCGAGGTCGGATGCGATGAGCAGTGGCAGGCGAGAGCGCTCCTGAAGCCGGTTGAGCTTGGCAGCCTCATCCAGAGGGGAGCCGACGGAGACGAGCAACCCGCCGATGTGGAGCGAATCCACCCATTCCTGCGTCCGCTTGAAGGCGTCATCGTCGAATGCGGCGTAGGTCCCCGCGATCCAGGGAACGACCAGTTGGGCGATCTTGTCGCGCGGTGAAAGCGTCGCGAGAAGAGCCTCCACGTCCACCGTCGCGTCTTCCCTCGGCGGGAACTGCGAAGGCTGCGGCGCCGGTACTCGGGTCGTGGGCCCGCAAGCCCACAACGAAACTGTCAGAAGCGCGAGGTGCTTGAAGTGCACAGATCTCTCTTTTTGCTGGGACTGTGGGGATGCTGCACGAGCTGCACGGCCCGACCCGGGAACGGAGCGGCTCCGGCCCAGGTGCGTCCCGGGATCGACGTCCTGCTCACCGACAGCCTGAGCCTGATCCGGAGCCGCCGGATCGGCCTGGTAACCAATCAGTCCGGCATCGACTCGAAAGGCCGGCGGGACCTGGACCGGTTGGTCGCCGCGGGGCTCCGGGTGACCGCAGTTTTCGCGCCCGAGCACGGCCTACGCGGTGTCACCGACGTAGACCACGCGCCGGATACCAGGGAAGAAGTGGACTCCACCACCGGGATACGGGTCTACCTGCTGCATGATGGGGTGCGGCTCCACCCGCCCACCGCCGAGATGCTCGAGCAAGTAGATGTTCTCCTGGTGGACCTCCAGGATGTCGGAGCACGCTATTACAGCTATCCGGCTGCGATCGCGACGATCATGGGGCCCGCAGCAGCTGGGCGCCTTCCGGTGGTGGTGCTCGATCGGCCCAATCCGATAGGAGGTGCGGTGCAGGGGGATGTTCAGGACAGCGTGACCGCCTCGGCGGTCGCGCGGTTTCCGATCGCCATGAGGCATGGAATGACTATCGGCGAGCTTGCTCGCCTGGCCAACGCGACACTGGGCCTGAAGGCCGATCTTCACGTCGTGCCGCTGGATGGCTGGCGCCGCTCTATGGCCTTTGATGCGACCGGTCTTCCCTTCGTTCCGCCGAGCCTGAATCTACGCACCCTCGAGAGTCTCTACCATTATCCCGGCCTCTGTCTGCTCGAGGGGACCAACCTTTCAGTGGGACGGGGAAGCGAGGCGCCCTTCGAGCAGATCGGTGCCCCATGGCTGGACACCGCGGCTGTGTTGGCCGTGCTGCGCCGCGCGGCGCCTCCAGGCGTGCAGTTCAGCGGGACACAGTTTACGCCGGCGGCACCGGGCGACGGAAAATACCCTGATACGCTCCTGGCCGGGATTCGCTTCACCACCACCGACCGTGCGGCGTACGATCCCACCGTCACAGCCGTCCATGTGCTCGCGGCGCTAAGACAGGTTCACCCGGCGGCTTTCGCCTTTCGCCCGGGGCAGTTTGACCGGCTGGCGGGTGGGCCCGAGCTCCGAGTTGCCATCGAGCGCGGCGAGCCGGTATCGGCCGTAGCGGCGCGCTGGCAGGAGGAGCTCAAACGCTTCAGGGAGCGCCGGCGAGCGTTTCTCTTGTATCCCGAATGAGCCAAAAGCATTCATCCTCTGCCGTGTGATCCGATTGCCCTAAGCGGTTTCGCCAGTTATCCTTTGCCCCGGCAATCGACGGGTCACCGGAGGTGAATTCCGCCTCGACCCCTGCTGAGGACTCATACCACAGTGAAGCTGCTGGGCGCGCTGGAGAAGCCGTTCTACACCACCATTAACCCGTTGGTGGAACGTCTGATCCGGGCCGGAGTGCGGCCGAATACCATCACGACCGTCGGGACGGGCCTCGTGCTCGTCTCCGCCGTGGCATATGCCACTGGTCATGTCAGAATCGGCGGGGCGCTGTTGCTACTGAGCGGCGTGGCCGACACGCTGGACGGGCAAGTGGCTCGCGGCGGAGCGATGGTGACCAGGTTCGGAGCCTTCTACGACTCTACCCTGGACCGAGTGGGAGACGGCGCCACTTTCATCGGCATCGGCGCGTTCCTGATGAGCGCGCCGGAGGTGGCCTTACGGACTCCGGCGGTCATCGTGTGCATGGTGGCGATCCTCAGCTCGCTTCTGGTCTCATATGCACGGGCGCGGGCCGAAGGACTTGGGCTCGATTGCAAGGTCGGTATTGCGCAGCGCGCCGAGCGAATTCTGGGTCTGGGAGTAGCCTCGCTGGTATTCGGAGCCGGACCCCACGCGTTCCTGCTCGAAGCGATCGTCACGTTGCTGGCCATCGCATCGGTGATCACGGTGGTGCAGCGCTTCGTGTATGTCTACCGGCACGCGGGCCGCGTTGATCAGATGCTCCGAATTGAAGAAAACAGGCAGGCCGCTGAGGTGAAGCACACCGCGGAGATGAAGCACGCCTCACTCGATTCTCTCGCGAAAGGACCGTAGCAGTGGCGGAAAAGAACGCCCGGCAGATCGCGCCGGCTAAGGGGAAGCTCGGGGTGCTGTGTGTGGGGCTTGGTGCGGTTGCCACGACGTTCATCGCCGGCGTGGAGAACATCCGCCGCGGGACGGCTCGGCCGATCGGATCGATCACCCAGATGGGGACTATCCGGTTGGGCAAACGCAGCGACAAGCGCGCCCCTCTGATCCGTGACTTCGTCCCCCTGGCCGCACTCGAGGACCTGATCTTCGGCGCCTGGGACCCTATTCCGGACGACGCCTACACCGCCGCGATTCGGGCCGGGGTGTTGGACCGCCACGAACACGTCGAGCCCATCGCCGATTTTCTCAAGGCCATTAAGCCCATGCCGGCCGTGTTCGACCAGAGCTACGTCAAGCGACTCGAAGGCAAGAACGTCAAGCCGGGCAGCAGCAAGCGGGAGCTGGCCGAGGCCCTACGCAAGGACATCAAGCAGTTCAAGACCAAGCAGAAGTGCGATCGCCTGGTGATGGTCTGGTGCGCGTCGACCGAGATCTTCATCAGCCCCGGCCCCACCCACTGGACGCTGGAAGCATTCGAGAAGGCCATGGACGCGAACGACCAGACCATCGCGCCGTCCATGCTCTACGCCTACGCCGCCATCATGGAAGGGGTGCCGTTCGCCAACGGCGCGCCGAATCTCACCTGCGACTTCCCCGCCATGGAGCAGCTCGCCAAGAGCAAAGGTGTGCCGATCGGCGGCAAGGATTTCAAGACCGGGCAGACCATGGTCAAGACCGTCCTGTCGCCGATGTTCAAGGCGCGGATGCTCGGGGTTGCGGGCTGGTACTCGACCAATATTCTGGGGAACCGGGACGGCGAGGTGCTGGACGATCCCGAAAGCTTCAAGACCAAGGAAGAGTCGAAGCTCGGTGTGCTGGAGTACATCCTGCAGCCCCAGCTCTATCCCGAGCTCTACGGCAAGATGTATCACAAGGTGCGGATCAACTACTATCCGCCTCGGGGCGACAACAAGGAAGGCTGGGATAACATCGATATCTTCGGGTGGCTCGGTTACCCGATGCAGATCAAGGTCGACTTCCTCTGTCGCGACTCCATTCTTGCCGCCCCGCTGGTGCTCGACCTGGCACTATTCTACGATCTCTCGCAGCGGGCTGGTTTGAGCGGGATCCAGGAGTGGCTCTCCTTCTATTTCAAGAGTCCGCAGACGGCCCCCGGCCTCTACCCAGAGCACGATCTCTTCATTCAGCAGACCAAGCTCAAGAACACCCTCCGGCATCTGATGGGGGAAACGCAGATCACCCATACGGACCTCGAGAGCTAAGGCCGTCAGGGCGATCGCATGAAATACTTCCACCGAACCCACCTCCCGCCGGCCGAAGTGCTCCTTGGAGCCGGACGGTTTTTCGGCGGGGCTCTGGCCCAGGTGGAGGAGCAGCCCCGGCGCCGGCAGTTCGCCGGGACCGTCGGCCGCATTACCGTAACAGTTCAAGCCGAAGGCGGCCATTACACTCTGGTCACGGTCGAGACCGACCAGGTGGGAGAGAGCGAAGCCGACAAGCGAGCCAAGCGCTTTCTCACCATGGTACATACGATGGCAGAGCCGACGCATCGTCCGATCGGCGCCTACTAACCTCTCTCGCTCACGACAAGACAATCCCATGCCAGTGATGCCCAGGAGCCCCCTGACAATGATCCGTGCCTGCACCGCCAGACTGGTGCTCGTCCTGCTTCTCGGGGCCGCGCTCGCGCCCGCGGCACTCCCGGCCCTTGCCGCCCAGGACGTGGTGCAGGGTGCGACCGAGCACCGGCCGGGCGGAGAGGTGAACCTCCGTCTGCCCGATCTCAACCAGGGGGACTTCCTCGGCTTCACCGGCCACCAGATCCTGCTTTCTGGGCTACTGGTCTGTGTTCTGGGCTTGCTCTTCGGCCTGTGGAGCTACACCCGGGTCAAGAATCTGCCGGTGCACCGCTCCATGGCGGAGATCTCAGCGATCATCTACGAAACCTGTAAGGCCTACATGGTCCAACAGGGTAAGCTGCTTCTGGTCCTGCTCGGGTTCATCGGCACGGTCATCGTCGTCTATTTCGTGCTCACCGGTCTCGAGTTTCCCAAGATCCTGCTGATCCTGCTGTTCAGCCTCATCGGAATGGCGGGTAGTTACGGTGTCGCCTGGTTCGGCATCCGGATCAATACCCTGGCCAACTCCCGAACCGCGTTCGCCAGCCTGCAGGGCAAGGCGTGGCCGGTGGTAGACATTCCGCTCCGGGCTGGTATGAGCGTCGGGATGATGCTCATCTCGGTCGAGCTGCTCTTCATGCTCGCCATCCTACTGTTCATCCCGGCCGACGTGGCGGGTGCCTGCTTCCTCGGTTTCGCCATCGGCGAGTCCCTTGGGGCGGCGGCGCTCCGGATCGCGGGCGGCATCTTCACCAAGATCGCCGACATCGGGGCGGATCTGATGAAGGTGGTGTTCAAGATCAAGGAGGATGACGCCAGGAACCCCGGCGTGATCGCCGACTGCACCGGCGACAACGCCGGCGATTCGGTCGGTCCAACGGCCGACGGGTTCGAGACCTATGGCGTAACCGGGGTGGCGTTGATCACCTTCATCGTGCTCGCGGTGACGGATACCGCGGTGCAGGCCCAGCTGCTGGTCTGGATCTTTCTCATGCGGGTCATGATGGTGCTGGCCTCTGGCTTCTCCTATCTGATAAGTAACGCCGTCTCCCGGGCACGGTACGGGAACGTCACCAAGTTCAACTTCGAGGCCCCACTCACCCAGCTGGTCTGGCTGACATCCATCATCTCGGTGGCGCTGACTTACGCGCTCTCCTACGTGATCGTTCCTCACCTGGGTGGCAACCCAGACCTCTGGTGGCAACTCTCCACGGTGATCTCCTGCGGCACCCTGGCCGGGGCCATCATCCCCGAGCTGGTAAAGGTCTTCACCTCTACCGAGTCGCGGCACGTCCGCGAGGTGGTGACCTCGTCCCGCGAAGGCGGTGCGTCGCTCAATATTTTGTCCGGCCTCGTGGCGGGTAACTTTTCGGCCTACTGGCTGGGCATCACCATCATGGGCCTGATGGCGATCGCGTACGGTGTCAGCACCCTGGGCGTAGGCGAGCTCATGAAGGCGCCCGCCATCTTCGCCTTCGGGCTGGTGGCCTTCGGCTTCCTGGGCATGGGTCCCGTGACGATCGCGGTGGACAGCTACGGCCCGGTCACCGACAACGCGCAGTCGGTGTTCGAGCTGTCTCTCATCGAGCAGGTCCCAGGGGTGAAGCAGGAGATCAAGCGCGACTATGGCTTCGATGTGAACTTCGAGACCGCGAAGGAGCTGTTGGAAGAGAACGATGGGGCGGGGAACACCTTCAAGGCGACAGCCAAGCCCGTGCTGATCGGCACCGCCGTGGTGGGCGCCACGACCATGATCTTCTCGATCATCATGGCCCTGACTCACGGGCTGACCAGCGGCATGGAGAACCTCTCCATTCTCCATCCGCCGTTTCTGCTTGGACTGCTCACCGGCGGCGCGGTGATCTACTGGTTCACCGGAGCCTCCATCCAGGCGGTAACTACCGGGGCCTATCGGGCGGTCGAGTTCATCAAAGCCAACATCCGGCTCGAAGGCGTGACCAAGGCCTCGGTCGAGGACAGCCGGCGCGTGGTCGAGATCTGCACCCAGTACGCTCAGAAGGGGATGTTCAATATCTTCCTCGGCATTTTCTTCTCCACCCTCGCGTTCGCGTTCATCGAGCCGTTCTTCTTCATTGGCTACCTGATCTCCATCGCAATGTTCGGCCTCTTCCAGGCGATCTTCATGGCCAATGCCGGCGGCGCCTGGGATAACGCGAAGAAGATCGTAGAGACGGAATTGAAGATGAAGGGCACCGAGCTCCACGACGCCTCGATCGTGGGGGATACCGTCGGGGACCCCTTCAAGGACACGTCGTCGGTGGCCATGAACCCGGTAATCAAGTTCACCACGCTGTTCGGCCTGCTGGCCGTGGAGCTCGGTGTGTTCCTCACCGCGGGGGGCTCCGGCACGCTCACCCGGATCCTGGCAGTCGCGTTCTTCTTCGCGGCCCTCTTCTTTGTCTATCGCTCGTTCTACGGCATGAGGATCGAGTCGGGCGTTCCCACGGCCGGCAGGGGCCGACCGGCGGCGGTGAAGGCCTGAGGCGAGCTGCATGGCCACTCGTGGCGCCGTCGCCTCGTCCAAGGCGGCAGTTCCGGGGTTGACCCGTGACCAGCTGCTCGAGCTCTACTACTACATGCGGCTCACCCGCTCCCTGGAGGAGCGGTTGGTCAACCTGTATCGCCAGACCAAAGTGGTTGGCGGACTTTTTCGATCCCTGGGCCAGGAGGCCGACGCCGTGGGGTCGGCCTACGCGCTCGACCGCTCAAAGGGAGACGTACTCTCCCCGCTGATCCGCAATCTCGGCTCCATGCTGGTACAGGGCGCGACACCGCTCGAGATCCTGCGGCAGTACA